>NZ_JBFAKG010000172.1:0-11583 GCF_040655595.1 Saccharopolyspora sp. NPDC050389 | reverse complement strand
TGGTGGGCACCGTTGGTGTGGAGCGAATGGGCCGTTCGTCCCGATAGACGAGGCGAACAGGCCGTTCGCTCCACCACCCCGAACGCACAAGCCGCATGCAACCCCACCCAACAACATCCAAAACAGGCTCTATAGCGACACAAAGTACTCATGGCCCCGGACCTGCGGAAACGTCGCACCAGAGGCGATCGGGCGCCGTATTGCGGTGCTCCAGCGCCGAACGAAGTTGGCCGTTCAGCCGCCCGCGCAGAGTTTGGCGAGGGCTATTGCGTCGTGGGGTGCGTGGGCCTTCACGTCGTTGTCGAAATACGCGTAGACGTCGCGGCCCTTCGTCGTTCGCGCCGGGGCGGTGATCGTGTGCTCCGTGGCCGGGCACTTGCCCTCGCGCCACGACCCGATCAACCTCGCCCAGCGGTCCAGATCCTCGGCCGTGTAGCCGCTGGCGTACAGCTCCTCGGCGCCATGGAAGCGGAGGTAGACGAAGTCGCTCGTGACGTCCTCCAGATGCGGCCAGGCCCCCGCCGCATCCGCCACCACCAGGCCGATGTCGTGGCTGCGGAGCAGCTCGACCGCCTCGGCGGAGGCGAAGCCGGGATGACGGACCTCCAGCGCGTGGCGCAGCGGCCGATCCGCGTCCGTCTCGGTGAGCGAGCGGCCCGCGAGCCGTTCGTCGTGCCGAGCGGCCAGCGCAGCGGCCGCGGCGGTGCTCCGGGGAAGGAGGCGGAAGAACGCCGTCAGGCGTTCGACGTCGACGCCCAGCGACGGCGGGAGCTGCCAGAGCAGCGGCCCGAGCTTCGAGCCGAGGGCGAGGACGCCGGAGGCGAAGAAGTTCGCCAGCGGCGTTTCGACGTCGTGGAGCCTCTTCATGTGGGTGATGTAGCGGCTTCCCTTGACCGCGAACAGGAAGTCGTCCGGCGTCTGCTCCACCCAGCGGCGGTAGGATTCCGGGCGTTGCAGGGAGTAGAACGACGCGTTGATCTCCGTGGAGTCGAGCCGGCGCGAGAGGTATTCCAGCTCGGCGCCGCGGCGCAGATCGCGCGGGTAGAACGGACCGTGCCAGGGGCCGTACACCCAGCCTGACGTGCCGATCCGGATCCTGCGCGATGCGGAACGAGCTCGCATGACGTCACCGACGGTACTCGCCTCCACCGCAGTCGTGAGTGATTGCTCCGGTAAGAACCGGAGTTCTCGCTCACGAGCCTGACGTCAGCGGAGCGTGACCGGGAGGGTGCGGAGGCCGCGGTTCCGGAAGGAGTTCCGCCACTGCAGTTCCTCCTCGGTGACCGCCAGCGCCAGCTTCGGGAACCGGCTCAGCAGCGCGCCGAAACCGATCTCCCCTTCCATCCGCGCCAGCGACGCCCCGAGGCAGTAGTGCGGCCCGTGGCCGAACGCCAGGTGCGGGTTGTCGGCGCGGTCGAGATCCAGGCGCTCCGGGTCGGCGTAGCGGTCCGGGTCGTGGTGCGCCGACACCAGCGAGAGCAGCACCGTCTCCCCGGCCGGGATGGTCACGCCGCCGATCTCGACGTCGGTCACCGGGAATCGGCGGATCGCGAGCTGTGGCGGCGGATCGAACCGCAGCAGTTCGTCCACAGTGGTCGATGAGATTCCGCCGCGGGCGCCGGCGAGCGCCGACGGCCGGGTCAGCAGCGCGGCGAGCCCGTTGCCCAGCAGGTTCACGGTGTTCTCGTAGCCGGCGAACAGCACCAGGAACGCCGCAGAGGTCAGCTCCTCCTCGCTGAGCCGGTCCTCCTCGTCGCGGAGCTCGATCAGGTTGCTGAGGAAGTCCGCGCCGGGCTTCGCGCGCTTCGCCGTGATCAGTTCGAGCAGGTAGCCGTACAGCGCCGTCAGCGCTTCGCGGGCCTGGTCGGGCGTCTCGGGCGCGAGCATGCCGTCGGTCCACGACCGGAAATCCGGGCGGTCGGCGGCGTCCACGCCGAGCAGCTCGCAGATCACCGTGATCGGCAGCGGCGCGCAGTAGGCCGGCAGCAGGTCCGCTTCGTCCTGCCCGGCCAGGACGTCCAACAGCTCGTCGGCGATCTGCTGGACCCGCGGGCGCAGCGGCTCGATCCGGCGCGGGGCGAACGCCTTGCCGATGATGCGGCGCAGCCTCGTGTGCTCCGGCGCATCCATGTTGAGCAGGTTCGCGTCCAGCGCGGGCGGCAGCGAGAAGCCCCGGTAGCCGCCGCCGGAGTTCTTCTTGTCCAGCGACAGCCGCGCATCGGCCAGCGCCGCGCGCACGTCCGCGTAGCGGGTGACCAGCCAGATCGACGTGCCGTCCGGGGCGGTCGCGCGATGCACGGGGCCTTGCTCGCGGAGGCGGGCGTAGGTGGCGCGGGGTGCGGTGACGAAGGCGGAGTCGATCTCGATCACGGTGTCGAAGCTACGCGAGTTGTCAGGTCAGATGCGCCGGACCGTCCGCAGGCGTTCGGCTCGGCGTAACCGGGAGCCGGTTGCCGCTCCACCTCGTTTCCGCACGCTGACCGCGCACGTTAGCGATGGAAGGACCTGGCATGTTCAAGATCTCCCGGCGGCTGCTCGCCGTCCTCGCCTGCGCGGCGCTGCCGCTGGGCCTGACCGCCTGCGGCCCGAGCGCGGCCACCGAGCAGGGCGGCGCGCGCAATCCCGACGAGCTGGTGTTCGCCTCGATCCCGTCGGAGGAATCCACCAGCCTGGAGCAGGAGTTCCGGCCGCTGATCGACATGCTGGCGAAGGAGACCGGCAAGAAGATCCGCGTGGAGAAGGCCACCGACTACGCGGCCGTCATCGAGGGCCAGCGCACCGGCAAGATCGACATCGCGATGTACGGGCCGCTGTCGTACGTGGTCGCCAAGAACAGCGGGGTGCGGATCAGCCCGCTCGGCGCGCAGGTGGAGGCCAAGGGCGGGGCGCCCGGCTACCGGTCCTACGGCGTGGTCAAAGCCGACTCGCCGATCCAGCGCATCGAGGACTTCCGCGGCAAGCAGGTCTGCTTCGTCGACCCCAACTCGACCTCCGGCTACCTCTACCCGAAGGCGGCGCTGCAGAAGGCCGGGATCGACGCCGAGCACGACGTCAAGCCGGTGCTGGCCGGCGGGCACGACGCGTCCGCGCTGGGCGTGGTCAGCGGCCAGTGCGACGCCGGGTTCGCCTACGACACCATGGTCGACAAGCTGCTGCCGGAGAAGGGCGGCATCAAGGCCGGTGACCTGCGGGTGGTGTGGCGCTCGGAGCTGATCCCGGGTTCGCCGGCCGCGATCGCCGACGATCTCGACCCGGCCTTGAAGAGCAAGGTCGTGGAGGCGTTCAAGACCAAGGCCAACGCCGACTACCTCAAGGCGAACGGCTTCTGCACCGCCGCCGACTGCGAGGTCGGCGGCTACTGGGGCTTCGTCCCGGCCGACGACGCGACGTTCAACAGCGTCCGCGAGGTCTGCGGCATCACCCGCGACAAGCAGTGCACCGAAGCCGGCTGACCGCGACGCCCCGTGTGTGGTTTGGGCTGCTATAGAGGCTGTTTTGGATGTGGTGACGTGCGGATGTGGTAACGCGGGCGTTTTGTCTTTGAAGCGGCGGAGCCGCTTAGCCCACCTACGCGACCGGCACCGCCGCGGGTTCACGGTGCCCACCCCTCCGGGGTTCTCCCAGCGAGGACAGCCCCGACGTGGTGAATTGGCATTCATGATGTCGGGGATCCCACAGCGAGAAGACCTCTGAGGTTCCGCCACCCGCACCGCTACGCAGGACGAGTTTGGAAACAGCCTCTATAGCGACACAAACCGCACACGAGGCGTTACCCGGCGGGAACGTGACAAGTGTCCGGGGTGTTCACCTTCGCGGTTCTGGGCGTTGGGTTCGGTGAAGTTGTCCGGACAAGCTGAGCGCGCAGGCTTCCGGACGTGGTCAGAAGCCGGTACGTGGAGATAGCCGACACCCTCGCCGCCGAACTCGCGCAGCTGCCGGCCGGCAGCCGGATCGCCGGCGAGCACGAGATCGCCGCCCGGTTCGAGGTGGGGCGGGCGGCGGCCCGCGCCGCCATGCAGGAGCTGGAACAGCGGCTGCTGGTTCGCCGGGTGCGCGGTGCCGGCACCTTCGTGAACCGGCGCATCGACTACGTGATCTCCCAGCGGCGGGCCCCGTCGTGGCACCAGACGGTGCGCGAGGCGGGTGCCGATCCGCGCTCGGTCGTGCGCGACGTGCGGCGCGCTCCGCTGCCCGAGGCCGAGGCCGCGCTGCTGGGGCGGCCGGCCGACAGCCCGGCGAGCCTGCTGATCCGCCAGTACTACGTCGACGACCTGCTGCACGGCTGGTCGAACGAGTGGATTCCGGCCGACGTGCTGCCCGACGTCGAAATCGCGGTGCACAGCGTCGAATCGGTCGACTCGATCCTGCGCCAGATGGGCAGGGTCCGGCCGGTGCGCTCCTGGTGCCGGGTCAGCAACGCGCTGCCGGAGCCCGAGGTCGTCGCGGGCCTGGAGATCGAGTCCGGCCGCCCGGTGTGGCTGGTGGAGAGCGTCAGCCGGGACGCGGGCACCGGTGCTCCGGTGCTGTTCAGCCGCTCCTGGTCGCGCCCAGATTCCGCCCGGATCGTCGTCGAGATGGACGGGCCGTACCAACCGGAGGACGAGTGAACAGGGAACAGCGTGCCGCGCTGCTCGCCGCGGCCGAACCGGCCGAGATGATCGAGCTGGCCGACGCCTGCCTGGAGGCCGCGCCGCCGCCGAAGGTGCTGGTGGCGCCGGAGGTCGGGTGCGTGTCGGTGCAGGTGCGGGAACCGATCGTGCGGGACCGGTTCCTGCTCGGCGACGTGCTCGCCTGCCGCGCCGAGGTGGAGCTGGACGGGGCCCGGGGCTGGGCGATGCGGCTCGGCGACGACCGCGCCGCCGCGCTGGCCGCGGCGATCCTCGACGCCGCCGTGGAATCAGGCCGCGCGCGGGCCGAGGTCGAAGAGCTCTGCGCGCGGGTCGCCGAGCGGCAGCGGCTGGCCGAGGACACCGAGTGGGCCGAGCTGGCCCCGACGATCGTCGAGTTCGAGGAATTGTGATGACTACGACCACTTCCCTGTCGCCCAAGCAGGCGCAACTGGTCTTCCGCGCCGTGCTGGACGCCCTGGCCCGGCCGGGTGAGGTGCTCCGGTTGCCCACCGATCACCTGGCCCCGGCGCTGCTGCCGGTGCTGGCGTTGGCCGACCTGGACACCCCGGTGCACGTCGACGACTGCGCCGACGTCGTCCGCACCCAGACCTCCGCGCCGATCGTCGACCGCCCCGCCGCGCGCCTCGCGGCGCTGCTCAAGCCGCTCGACGGCCTGGCCGGGTTCCGCGTCGGAAGCGCCGCCGCGCCGGAAGACGCCGCGCTGATTTCCCTTGCCGTGCAAGGTTTCGGCCACGGACAGCCGTTGCGGCTCGCCGGGCCGGGCGTGCCGGGCCGCCGCGAGCTGCGCGTCGCCGGCCTGCCCGCCGACTTCGTCGCGCAGCGGCGGGACCTGATCGCCTTCCCGGCCGGTTTCGACCTGCTGCTGGTCGGCCCCGGCGGGGAGCTGGTCGGGCTGCCGCGCTCCACCCGAGTCGAGGAAGGTGCCTGATGGGATATTCCGGAGTCCGCGGCGGGATGAACGCCATCCTCGCCGCCGAGCGGCTGGTGCGCCGGTCGCGGGACCACGCCCCGGCGGCGTGGGCGAGCACCGAGCAGATCGTGCTGCGGTTCCGCCTGGCCGTCGACCGGATCATGGGCGAGGCGGGCCTGTACGACCCGCCGACCGCCGCCGACGCGTTCCGGCAGGCCGAAGGCGACGTGCTGGAGGCCGCGCACCTCGTGCGGGCGCACCGGTCGACGCTGCCGCGGCTGGCGGTCACCGAGCCCGTCGACCCGGACGAGATGGTGGTGCTGCGCCGCATCGTCCCGGCCAACCGCACCCCGGACGGCCCGCAGCTGCTGGGCCGCACCACCGACTACACCGGCCGCCTCCTGGAACGCCCGGCCGGGAAACCGGAACCGGAAGAGTCCGAAGTGGAGCAACCGGCCGAGCGGACCGCGGAGCAGCGGCGGCCGCGCCGGTTCTACCAGCTGCTCCGCGACCTGGACCTGGTCGTCGAGCACGGCGAGCCGGCCGAAGATCCGGAACCGTTCGACATCACCAGGCGGGCCGCCCGCCCGCCGGCGCCGCGCTCGGCGGTGCTGTCCAGCATGGCCCGCGCGGAGACCGGCGCGCTGGTCGGGCTCTGGTACCGGTCGATCCTCGGGCCCGACGGCGACGTCCACGAGATCACCCTCGGCGACACCCGGCACGGCCGCGTGCCGCTGCGGGTCGTGCACCCGCACACCGGGAATCCGGTGGAGATCGGGCAGATCCGGGTGACCGAGGCGGAAGGCATCGAGGACCTCGACGGCGCCGACGAGGACCGCACCCGCTTCGACGTCGGCTACGGGCTCTGCTTCGGGCACAACGAGCGCAAGGCGATCGCGATGGCCAACCTGGACATCGCCTGGCGCCGCGCCGCGCCGGACAGCCCGCTGGAGCAGCTGTTGCTGCTCACCACCGACGGGCTGGATTCCGGCGGCTTCCTGGAGCACCTCAAGCTGCCGCACTACGTGACGTTCCGGTCCATGGTGGACCGCAAGATCGCCCGGCGGACGGCGCGGAACTCGACCGAGCCGCGCGTGCCGGAGCCGTTCGGGGAGGAGTGCCGATGACCACGGCCGTGCGGGATCTGCTGTCGGACACCGACGACAGCGCCGGGATCCTCGACGAGGGAGCGAAGCGGGAGATCCGCCGGGCCGCGCTGGTCGCGGTGTGCGTGCCCGGCTACCAGGTGCCGTTCGGCTCCCGGGAGATGCCGGTGGCTCGCGGCTGGGGTTCCGGCGGGCTGCAGGTGACGCTGGCCGTGATCGGCGAGCAGGACGTCGTGAAGGTGATCGACCAGGGCGACGACGGCGGCGTCAACGCCGTCAACCTGCGGCGCATGATCGCCGGCACCACCGGCTGCGACGCCAGCACCGACACCCGCCGGGCGACGGTCATCCAGACCCGGCACCGGATTCCGGAGGAGCCGCTGGGCCGGCAGCACATCCTGGTGTACCAGGTGCCGGTGCCGGAGCCGCTGCGCGGCGTGCAGAAGTCGGTCGTCGAGTGCGCCCGGATGCATGCCGAGAACGACTACTCGGCGATGTGGGTCAGCCTGTACGAGGACATGGTCCGCAACGGGGTGATCACCAAGTCGACCGGTTACCCGGTGCTGGTGGACGGCCGCTACGTGCTGGCGACCAGCCCGGTGCCGCGCTGGGACGTGCCGAAGCTGCACCAGTGCGAGCACCTGAACCTCTACGGCGCGGGCCGGGAGAAGCGGATCTACGCGATCCCGCCGCACACCGACGTGGTGCCGCTGACCTTCGACGACATCCCGTTCGAGGTCGAGCAGGTGCCGGGCGCGAGCTGCAAGTACTGCGGCTCGCGGACCAGCTTCCTCGTCGAGGGCGGTGAGGGCGCTTACGTGTGCAGCGACTCGGACTGGTGCTCGCGGGTAGAGGCCGGGGACGCCGATGTTTCGGGACACCGGCTGCCGGTGGACATGCTGCCGGAGGTGGCGCCGCGGCCGGTCGAGGTCGTCGAGGCGCCGCGGCCGGTGGACGGCCCGGAGTGGACGCTCCGCGTCGACGGCATCGGCAAGGTGTACGGGCCGGGCGGCGCCGGCGCCGTCGCGGGCACCGGGCCCGAGCACGGGACCGCGGTCAGTCCGGAGACCGGTGCCGTGGTCGCGGCCTGGGACGTGTCGTTCGACGTCGCGCCCGGTGAGGCGCTCGGGATCATCGGCGAGTCGGGTTCCGGCAAGTCGACCGCCCTGCGCTGCGTGATCGGCGACGAGCCCGCCACCGGCGGTGGCGTCTACCTGTCCAGTGTGGATGGTGGCGAGACGGATCTGCTGCGGCTGGATTCCGCGCGGCGCCGGCGGCTCCGGGTGGACACCATGGCCGTCGTCTACCAGGACCCGGCCGCCGGGCTGGACCTGCGGGTGACCGCCGGCGGCAACGTCGCGGAGCGGCTGACCGCCGCCGGGTGGCGCGGCTACCACGCGATCCGCAAGCGCGCGGCCGAACTGCTCGACCGCGTCGAGGTGCCGCTGTCCCGCATGGACGACCCGGTGAGCACCTTCTCCGGCGGGATGCGGCAGCGCGTCCAGATCGCGAAGGCCCTGGCCACCGAGCCGCCGGTGCTGCTGCTCGACGAGCCGACCACCGGCCTCGACGCGTCGGTCGCGGCGGGCGTGCTCGACCTGCTGCGCGGGCTGCTCAGCGAACGCGACATCGCGGCCGTGGTGGTCAGCCACGACTTCGCGGTGATCGAGGCGCTGACCGATCGCAGCCTGGTCATGCAGCTCGGCCGCGTCGTCGAGCGCGGCCTGACCGACCAGCTGTTCGCCGACCCGCACCACCCCTACACCCAGCGGCTCGTCGCCGCCGCCCGGAGGTGAGGTCCACAATGGACGCCAAGCTCGTGCTGACCGTTCGCGGCCTGCACAAGACGTTCACCCTGCACACCGTCGACGGCCGGACGGTCGTCTCGCTGTGCGGCGTCGACCTCGACGTCGCCGCCGGCGAGCACGTCGCGATCGCCGGGCCCAGCGGCGCCGGCAAGTCCAGCCTGCTGCGCTGCACGCAGCGCAGCTACCTCCCGGACGCCGGCTCGGTCGTCCTGCACACCGATGACGGGCCGGTGGACCTGACCGCGCTGCCGGACCGCGCGCTCGCCCGGCTGCGCGGCCGGCAGCTCGGCTACGTCTCGCAGTTCCTCGCCACGCCGCCACGCACCGGGCCGCTGGAGGTCGTCGCGGCTGCAGCCCGGCGGCGCGGGCTGGACCGGGCGGAGGCGCGCGACGCGGCAGCGGAGTCGCTGCGGCGGCTGGCGCTGGACGAGGTGCTGTGGGACGTCGACTGCGGTGTGCTCTCCGGCGGGGAGCGGCAGCGGGTCAACCTCGCGGCCGGAACCGTGCGGCCGCCGCGGTTGTTGCTGCTGGACGAGCCGGTTTCGGCGCTCGACCCGGCGAACCGGGAGCGCGCGCTGGAGCTGATCGCGTCGCTGACCGGCCAGGGAGTGGCGGTGCTGGCGGTGTTCCACGACCTCGACGCGATCCGGCGGCTGGCGACCCGGGTGGTGGAGATGGCGGACGGCCGGATCGTCCGCTCCGGCACGGCCGAGGAGGTGCTCGCCGCATGAGCGCCGTGGTCGGTGATGAGCGCCTGATCGAGCTCGTGAGTGAAAAAGCCGGTAAGAACCGGATTCAGCACTCACGAGCAGTTCCGGCCCGCGTGGCTGGTCGAGTTGCGGACGGGGTGTCGGTGGCGTGAGCAGTGCGGTCGAGGAAGTCAGCTGGCCGTTGGCGGCGGCGCCGAAGGACTACGTGCTGGGGCACGTGCGGGCCGTGCTGCCGGACCGGGTCACCGACGACAGCCGGATCGTGGTGCGCGGTGGGCGCGTCGAGGCGATCGAGGATCACCCGGCGGGATCGTCCTGCGACGTAGATGGTGGCGGGCTGCTGTGCATCCCGGGCCTGATCGACGTGCACAGCGACGCGCTGGAGCGGGAGCGCATGCCGCGCCCGTCGGCGGTGCTGCCGTGGGAATTCGCCCTGCTGTCCATGGAAGGCAAGCTCACGGCGGCCGCCGTCACGACGGTATTCCACGGCGCGGCGTTCCAGCACAAGACCTCGCGCGGAACGCAGCGCACCGTCGGCAGCGCGGGCGAGCTGTGCGAAACCGTGCGCGCCAGGGGAGCCGGGCCGGTGGACCACCGGGTGCTGTTCCGGCTGGACGTGCGCTCCGCCGAAGGCGCCGCCGCCCTGCGAGCGCAACTGGACGCTGTGGACGATGGTGCGCTGGTTTCGCACGAGGACCACACGCCGGGGATCGGGCAGTACGTCGACCGGCGGCAGATGGAGCGCTACCTCGTCGGCGCGGACGGGATGACGCCGGGGGAGGCCGAGCGGCACGTGACGGAGATGATCGCCGAGCGCGGCGAGCTGCTCGACGTGCGGGACGAGAACCTGACCTGGCTGGGCGGCCTCGCGCGGTCCGGGCGGATTCGGCTGCTCGGCCACGACCCGGAGTCGGCTGAGGAGATCGCCGCGCTGTGCACCAGGGGAGGCGCGGTGGCGGAGTTCCCGACCACGATGGCGGCGGCCGTCGCGGCCCGCGAGCACGGCCTGCCGGTCGTCGCGGGTGCGCCGAACGTCCTTCGTGGACACTCGCACGCCGGGAACGTGTCGGCCCGGGAGCTCGCCTCGCGCGGGCTGGTCACGGCGCTGGCCTCGGACTACCTGCCGTCCGGGCTGCTGGCCGCGGTGTTCGGGCTGGTCGGCGAGCTCGGGTTGCCCGCAGCGATCGGGCTGGTGACCTCCGGCCCCGCGGCGGTCGCCGGGATCGCCGACCGGGGGCGGCTGGAACCGGGACTGCGCGCGGACCTGGCGCTGGTGGAGCCGGGTTCGAGGTGGCCGCTGGTACGGGCCGTGCTGTCGGGAGGTGCGGCGTGATCGGATGGCCGGTGCCGGACCCGCAGATCCCGTCCGCCGCGCACGCGGTGCTGGCCGAGGCGGCCAAGGCCGCGTCGGAGGCGTTCCGCGACGCCCGGGCCCGCTACGACCGGGCGCAGCTCGCAGAGACGTCCGCGATCGGCGCGGACGGCACCGCGTCGATGCGGCTGGACCTGCTGGTGGAGGCCGCGATCGCGGAGGTCGCCGAGGCGCACCGGATCAACCTGCTCAGCGAGGAGATCGGGTTCGTCGACAACGGCTCGGCGGTGACGCTGGTGGCCGACCCGGTGGATGGCACGGCGAACGCCGCCGCAGGAGTGCCGCTGTCGGCGTTCTCCGGCGCGATCGTGCTCGACGGGGTGCCGGTGGAGGCGCTGACCTGCTGGCTGGACACCGGGCGGTGCTGGCACGCGGTCGCCGGGCAGTCGCCGGAGTTCCGCACCACCGGCCGGCGTTCGCTCGACGGCGCGGCGGTCAGCCTGCTGCGCCCGCACGAGCGCAGCGCGGACGCGTGGTGGCGGGTGGCGAAACAAGCGGCGCGAGTGCGGATCCTGTCCACGACGTGCCTGGAGGCGATGCTGGTGGCGGAGGGCTCCACGGACGCCTTCGCTGACGCGGCCTCCGACACTCACCGCATCGTGGACCTCGTCGCGGCGATGGTGACGCTGCCCGGAGCGGGCGGAGCGGTCCTGGACGTCCACGGCAGGCCCCTGGAGGTGGACCCGGACCTCCGCCGCCGCTGGTCCGGAGTCGTGGCGGCAACGCCGGAGTTGGCGGAAGAACTAGCCGCCACCATCCGCGGCTAGCCGAACCTCGGGAAGCGAATCCGCCGGCCTGTTCCACAGCGGACTAGTCGATCGGCGAAGGGCACCTTGCCGACTTGCTCGGCAAGGTGCCCTTCGCCTCGGCCGGAGCCTCGCGGTTCTGCCCGCACCATGAAGCCGGTCGGCCGCCGGAGCGGCGTTCCGGAAGGTACGGGGCCGTGAGTCTTTTGGGTCGCTATAGCAGCCCAAAAGAGCAGCGGGCGCCAGCTCAGCGGCTGCCGGTGGTGGTTGCGTTCGGCCGGCAGCAGCACCACGAACAGC
>NZ_JBFAKG010000171.1:0-11974 GCF_040655595.1 Saccharopolyspora sp. NPDC050389 | reverse complement strand
CCCCTTCAGGGTGGCGTTCTTCTGGGGGGCGTAAAACCAACCCAAAACCCCCCACGGCCCCGTTACCTCGTAAACGTTGCCTCGGAAGCCGGGCGATTGCGGGACTGGATCAGCGGTTGGCGGTCAGCGCGTGGCGCAGGCGCTTGGCCAGCAGTCGCAGCGCGCCGTCCCGGTCGCCCACGTAGGTGCGCGGCAGGGCGTGCTGGCCGGAGAGCGGGGAGCGCCAGATGGCGCACGCGTAGTCGTAACCGGCCGCCTCGACCGTGTTCCGCACCCGCAGGTCGACGTCGCCGTACGGGTAGCAGAACCCGCCGACGTCCTGCCCAGTGAGGTCGCGCAGCCGCTCCCGGCTCTCGGCGATCTCGCCGAGCAGCTCGTCATCGTCCAGTTCGGACATCTGCTGGTGCAGCATCCCGTGCGAGCCGACCTCCAGGCCGGCCTCGGCGATCCCGCGGATCTCCTCCGCGGTCACCAGCCGCTTGCGCGGCCCGTCGGCGTCCCAGGCGTTGTGCCCGCCCAGCCGTCCGGCGATCACGAAGACGGTCGCGGTGCACCCGTACTTCTCGAGCGACGGCCGCACATTGTGGACGAAGTCGGCGTAGCCGTCGTCGAAGGTCAGCCCGACCAGCCCGCGAGCGTCCCCTTCCTCGCGCGCCTGCATCAGCTCGCGCATCGACACCCCGCGCAGCCCGTTGCGGCGCAGCCAGCCCAGCTGCCGGTCGAAGCGCTGCGGATCGACCGTCACCAGGTACGGATCGCGGGAGTATGTGGCCACCGAGTGGTACATCAGGACGTACGGGAACGGGCGTTCGGTCGCGCTCCGGGTCCACTTGGTAACGGTCTGCGTCATGGCGTCGCCGCTTTCCTCGGCAGCAGGTCCTGCAAACGTAAGGACGCGGTGCCCCATCCGGATCCGTCCGCTGCGGTAAGCTCGCTACCCCACACGTACGATCCTCACCCGTTGGGCGCTCAATTCGTGGGGAACCAACACCCGCGCCACTTACTCATCGTGCACGGGAGTGGCCTGAGCGGGTGTGGCGTTTTCGCGCGAGAACGACCAATCAGAGCGCCCCGTACTCGCCGACGCGGCGGCCCGCCACCCAGGTCTGCAGGGTCCCGGTCTGCCAGCGGGCCCGGCCCGGCGGCGGCTCCAGCGGGTCCTGGTCGAGGATGACGAAGTCCGCCCACTTGCCCGGCTCCAGGCTGCCGAGCACCCGTTCCTGGTGCGCGGCGAACGCGGCGTCGAGGGTGAACGAGCGCAGCGCCTCGTGCGGGCTCATCGCCTGATCCGGGTACCACCCACCGACCGGCTGCCCGTCCCGGTCGGTGCGGGTGACCGCGGCGTGCAGGCCGTCGAAGGGATTTTCCGACGACACCGGGAAGTCCGAGCCGGAGGCGATGGTGATGCCCTGGTCGAGCATGGTCCGCCACGCGTACGCGCCCGCGATGCGGCGGTGCCCGACCCGCTTCTCGGCCATGTTCATGTCGTCGGTGGCGTGCACTGGCTGCATCGAGGCGATGATGCTGTGCGCGCGCAGCCGCGGGATGTCCTCCACCGCGAGGACCTGCGCGTGCTCGATGCGGTGCCGCATGCCGCCGGCGAACTCCGCCGCGGCGGCCTCGTAGGCGTCGAGCACCATCCGGTTCCCGGCGTCGCCGATGGCGTGCGTGGCGACCTGGAAGCCCTCCCGCATGACCTGCGCGACCCGGTTCCTCAACTCGCCGGCGTCCAGCTGCGGCAGTCCGGAGTTGCCCGGATCGTCGTCGTAGGGCTGGAGCATCGCGGCGCCGTGGCTGCCGAGCGCGCCGTCGATGTAGAGCTTCACGGTGCGCACCCGGAGCATGTCGCCCGCGACCGAGTCGGTGCGCGCCTTCGCGCCGAGCTCCCGGAACGCGTCGTAGGTCAGGAACGAGTTGGTGCGGATGGTCAGCTCGCCGGAGTTGGCGAGCTGGTGCAGCACCGCGAGTTCGGCGGCGCTGGTGCCCGCGTCGCTGACCGAGGTGAGCCCGACCTCGTTGAGCTTGCGTTGCGCGGCGAGGAAGTTCTGCTTGAGGTCGTCGACCGTCGGCTTCGGCAGGTGCTGCTCGACGAGGTCCTGCGCCGCGTCGACGAAAGCACCGGTCGGCGCGCCGTCCGCCCCGCGAACGATCTCGCCGCCCGGCGGGGTCGGGGTGTCGCGGGTGACGCCGACCTGCCGCAGCGCGGCCGAATTCGCCACCCCGGCGTGCCCGTCGACCCGGACCAGCCACACCGGCCGGTCGGGCACCACCGCGTCCAGGTCGGCGGCCGAGGGCAACCGCCCGAGCCCCCAGATCACGTCGTTCCAGCCGCGCCCGAGGATCCACTGGCGCTCCGGGTGCTGCGCGGCGAAGGTCTTGAGCGCCTGCATCGCCTCTTGCAGGGACTTCGTCCCGGCGAGGTTGAGCTGGGAGACGTTGGCGCCGAGCTGCCCGAAGTGCCCGTGCGCGTCGTGCAGCCCGGGGATCAGCACGCGGCCCCGCCCGTCGATGCGCTCCGCGTCGCCGGCGCTGCCGACGTCGAGCCCGCCGACTCGGCCGTCCGCCTCGACCAGCAGGCTGCCGAACTCGCGCGGCCCGTTCGCGGTCAGCGTGAAGCCCCGCACGTTGTCGATCAGCTTCCGCCCGCCCGGCTGCCCCGCGCCGGTGTCACCGCTCGCGCAACCGGCGGAGACCGCCGCGCCCGCGGTGGCCAGCCCGACCAGCTTCAGGAACTGCGCCCGGGACATCCGAAGCTGCGGGGAAGGACGACAGCACTCCTGACACATCGCCGACCTCCGGTGGTCGCGCTCGGTTGATCATCTGCCAGGCAACGTAATTCGTAGTCCTTGATCGGTCAATCAACTGCCAGTGGGTAATGCGACCCCAATCCGCACACCTCCTTGCGCCGAGCCACAGCCCAGGTGCGCCTCGGAGATCACCGCCCTTGCGACCAATGCCGACCGAGACTGGAGCATTCGGCGCAACTTCCGCCGAGGTGTAAACCATTCTCCGCACCGGCGGGTAACTGGCGTGAACCTTTCTCCAAGGAGGCATTGGGTGAAGCATCTGGTAATCGCCGGGACGGTGGGCGCCACCGCGCTGCTGCTCGGGCAGTCCGCCTCGGCCGCGGGGACCTGGGCGGAGGAGCCAATTCCGCCGCAGCAGTACCAGTCGTCCCTGCACACCGCCGCCGGCGGTGATGGCGTCGCGTGGTCCTTCGGCGTCGATTTCGACGGGCAGGAATTCCGCACGATGGCTTTCCTCCGCGGCCAGCAGGGCTGGGAGCAGGTGCAGGCGCCCAACATCGGCCGGGTGAACGAGGCCGCCGTCGTGAATCGCGACGACGTGTGGTCGGTCGGCGACGGCAGGTCGATGCACTGGGACGGCAAGCAGTGGCAGGAGGTGCCGCTCACGTCCCCACCGGGGACATACACCCAGTACCACGGGACGAAGGTGTTCGGCGCCGCCGACGTGTGGACCGCCGGATCGGCGACCGAGGCGAACGAAGCCTGGCGGCGGGGCTCGATCCAGCACTGGGATGGCAAGGCGTGGAACGAGGTTCCACTGCAGCTCGATCTCGGGGACTGGTGGAAGGTGTCCGCGATCGACGGCAGTTCACCGAACGACCTGTGGGCGGTGGGCAGCAAGCACATCACGGTCGACGGCAAGGGCAAGGTAGTCGGGCTGATCCTGCATTGGGACGGGAAGCAGTGGCAGGAACAGCCGCAGGTCGACGTGCCGGACTGGAGCGTGAGCCTGGAGGACGCGCTCGTGCTGGCGCCCGACGACGTGTGGGCGGTCGGCTTCCGGGACCAGGGCACCGTCGCTCGGCGTCCGGTCGCGCTGCATTGGGACGGCAAGCAGTGGTCGCCCGGGCAAGTGCCGGATGAACTGGGCGAGATCGACGATCTCGTCGCCGGCAAGGGCGCGCTCTGGGCAGTCGGGTATGACTCGAACAGCCCGTACGTACTGCGGTATGACGGCCAGAACTGGCAGAACGTGCCGGATCCGGTCCCGCCGCAGGGCAGGTCGGTGGTCACCTTCAGCGGGGTCGTTCTGGACGACGGAAAGCTGCTCGCCGTCGGTGCGGCGAACTCCGACCAGGACGACGCGAAGCCCTACGCCGCGGCCTACGCCGGCTGAGGCCCGTGTGCGAAGCGCCATCCGAGTTCCGGGTGGCGCTTTCGCGCACATGGCGGAAACCCGGGTGCGCGCCGGATGATCGCCGCGATAGGGTGACGGCACTCTGATCAGGTTCCCCAGGAGTGCGCCGCAGAACGGGAACCCGCTTGCGCGAAACGAGGGGGCGGCACAGGTGTTCACCCTGCCCTTTTGGAGGCGCAAGTAATGAAGATCGGCCTAGGCCTGCCCATCGCCGACCCCACCGCCCTGTTCACGTGGGCGCGACGGGCTGATGACGGCCCGTTCAGCACGCTCGGCCTGCTGGACCGCCTGGTGTACGACAACCCCGAACCCCTGGTGACCCTCGCGACGCTCGCCGGCGCGACGCGGCGCATCCGGGTCCAGACCGAGGTCCTGCTCGCCCCGCTGCGCCACGCCCCGCTGCTGGCCAAGCAGAGCGCGACTCTGGCCCAGCTGAGCGGAAACCGCTTCACGCTCGGCATCGGCGTCGGCGGCCGCGAGGACGACCACGTGGCCGCCGGAACGGACATCAAGCTCCGCGGCCGGATCCTCGACGAGCAGATGCGGCTCATGCACCGGCTCTGGGCGGGCGAGCCCTACTGCGACCAGGCGGGCCCGATCGGCCCGGCGGTCCGCCCGGAGGTGGTGTTCGGCGGGTTCGTCCCGGCGGCGATCGACCGGGTGGGCCGCTGGGGAGATGGTTTCCTGGCGGCGGGTCCGCTGGACTACATGGAAACGACCTTCCGCCTCGCCGAGAAGTCCTGGCAGACCCACGACCGGCCGGGCAGGCCCCGCCTGATCGGCCAGCTCAACGCGGCGATCGGACCGGACGCGGTGGCCGACGAAGCCCGGACGGAAATGACGGAGTACTACGGAAATCCGGGCTTCGCCAACGCCATGGTCACCACCACTGCCGACCTGAAGGCCCAGCTCCAACGCCTCGAAGACCTAGGAGCCGACGAGGCGATCCTCTACTGCTGGTCCCCCGACCCTGACCAGGTCGACCGCATGGCAGACGTCGTGGCAACTCGCTGAACCGGGAGACCAACGAATGCCGGCACGGCGTTTCTACCGGGGCTGGGAGATCGACCCGGCCGCGGAGATCGACGAGCGCGACCGCAAAGGAACGGACGAGCACACCGAGGCGGTGTTCGACGAGTCCGGGCAACCCGTGCGCATCGCCTTCTACCGCGGCAAGAAGCCCGTCCACTTCGAGTACCGAACGGCCGAACTCGGCCGGGCCCGCAACGAGCACGCCGGGAAGCACGCCAAGGTCCCGTTCTGCGTCGTGCTGCCGAATTCGGTGACCGCCGGGCGGGCCCACTTCTGGGGCGAGCTGACCTACTTCTTCCCGTCGGGCAGAGGAGAGCCCGCGAACCACAAGGTCAGCCTGTTCACGCCCGGCGGCAGGCGGCACATGACGATCACCCGCGGAGAACGGGACGAAGTCCAGGAAATCGAGAAGTGGCGGTACGCCCCGGATGGCGAACCGGCGGTCATCTTCCAGTACGACGGCGACGGCGACGTGATCGACATCTTCGACGTAGTGGAAGGCGGCAGCACGCCCCTGGAAGAGGCCATGCAGGGCACCGATGACCCGGACTTCTTCCGCCACGGCCTGGCCCTCCCGGCAGGCCTGGCGGGACGAGCACCACCGGCAACAGCCGAACTGCTGGCAGGCGGCCAGACCTAGCGCCGGACACCGGCACCCGTGAGTGTTTTGGAGCGCTATGGCACCCCAAAACACTCACGGGCCTGGGCGGAACGCGCTTGCCTGCGGGCAGATTAGAGTCGCGGTGGGACAACGGTCTGCCCGCACCGCTGGTTGCTGCCGGAAACCGAAATGGCCTGCCTCGACGGACACGAGGTCGAGTTGCGCTGCTCGCGCGACGAGTCGGTCTCCGTGCGGTTCGCCGAGCGGCACGCCGCAGCCGACCGGAAATCATGATCTGCGCTTCCATTCTGGCAAGCGCGGCCCCGCGCAGAAGTTGCTAGTGCCCGAAGGCAGTGTGCTTGACGTTCACCACGGACACTCCTGCGGAGGGCCGCCGTTCTCCATGTAGACGCAGCTCGACTGCTTCTCGCGATGGAAATTGTCGTAAGCTTTCCAGGCACTCCAGGCCAGGAAGCCGAAGACCACGATGAACACGATGCCGTAGAGAATCGCGCACCCCCCAACCGCCGGCTTGTTCTCGGTGTCCCTCTTCGCCTTCTCCTGCGCGTCCCACTCTTCCTGCATCTTCTTCATGTAGCGCGCGCGGAACGCCGCCTCTTCAGGACTTCTCGGGGGATTCAAGTGCACGTCGCCGTGGACGAAGCCGAACTGCCCCACAGGACCGTTGAAATTCCCGCCCGAGATCGTGTTGTCGATATCGGGCTCAACGGCATCGGGGTCGCGGCCTTCTCCCATTCGGGAAGGCTATCGCAGCAATCCGGACGAGATCTCGACTTCCGAAGCAACCGGCCACTGCCCGGGCATCCGCAGTCTCACGACGGCGGATGCCCGGGCAGTGCGAACGATGCCCCGACCGGTCAGATCGTCCAGGTGTCGCTGCCCGTCAGCAGCTTCTGGAGGTCCGCCGGCTTCGCCTGCTGGGCTTCCGCCACCTGGGTCCGGGCCAGGTCGTCGTAGGTCGGGCGTTGGACCGCTCGGAAGACGCCCGTCACCGCCGGGTTCAGGTCCTGGCCGCCGAGGCGGGACAGGGCGAACGCATAGGACGGGTCTTCGCGGTTCGCGTCGTGGACCACGACCTCGGATTCGTCCACTTCGGACAGCTTCGAGACGCGGAAGCCGTCGCGGTCCTGGACCACTCCGCAGCGCTCGTCCTCCGGGCCGAACACGATCGGCTCGCCGTGCTTGAGCGGGACGATCCGGCGCTGCTTCTCGTCATTGTCCTTCAGCACGTCGAACGCGCCGTCGTTGAAGATCGGGCAGTTCTGGTAGATCTCCACCAGCGCGCTGCCGCGGTGCTCCGCCGCCGCCTTCAGCGTCTCCGTGACGCTCGCGCGATCCGAGTCGATCACCCGCGCCACGAACGACGCCTCCGCACCCAGCGCCAGCGACACCGGGTTGAACGGGTGGTCCAGCGAACCCGCCGGAGTCGACTTGGTGACCTTGCCGACCTCGCTGGTCGGCGAGTACTGGCCCTTGGTCAGCCCGTAGATCCGGTTGTTGAACAGCAGGATCTTGAGGTTCACGTTGCGGCGCAGGGCATGGATCAGGTGGTTGCCGCCGATGGACAACGCGTCGCCGTCACCGGTCACCACCCACACCGACAGGTCCGGCCGACTGGTGGCCAGGCCGGTGGCGATCGCCGGGGCGCGGCCGTGGATGGAGTGCATCCCGTAGGTGTTCATGTAGTACGGGAACCGGGACGAGCACCCGATGCCCGAGATGAACACGATGTTCTCCCGCTTGAGCCCCAGCGACGGCAGGAAGCTCTGCACCGCGTTGAGCACGACGTAGTCGCCGCACCCCGGGCACCAGCGGACCTCCTGATCGGACTTGAAGTCCTTCGCCTTCTGCGGTTCGTCCGTGGTCGGCACGCCTGCCAACCCGCCGAGGACCGGGATTCCCAGATCGGTCGTGGTCACGCGGGCACCCCCTGCACAACATCGGTGAGCACGTTCTGCAGCTCCTCGGCCCGGAACGGGAGTCCGGCGACCTTCGTGTAGGACTGCACGTCGACCAGGTAGCGGGCGCGCAGCAGCATCGCCAGCTGGCCGAGGTTCATCTCCGGGACGATCACCTTGTCGTAGCTGCGCAGCACGTCGCCAAGGTTGCCCGGCATTGGGTTGAGGTAGCGCAGGTGGGCCTGCGCGATCGACATGCCCTGGGCGCGCACCCGGCGGCAGGCGGCGCCGATCGGCCCGAACGACGAGCCCCAGCCGAGCACCAGCACGCGGGCGGCGCCGTCGGGGTCGTCGACGGTGAGGTCCGGGACCTGCACGCCGTCGATCTTGGCCTGGCGGAGCCGGACCATCTTGTCGTGGTTGTCCGGGTCGTAGGAGATGTTGCCCTTACCGTCGGCCTTCTCCAGGCCGCCGACGCGGTGCTCCAGTCCCGGCGTGCCCGGCACCGCCCAGTCGCGGGCCAGGGTTTCCGGATCGCGCACGTACGGCCAGAACTCGCCGGAGCCGTCCGGGGCGTTGGGTTCGGTGGCGAACTCGACGCTCAGGTCGGGCAGCTGGTCGACCTGCGGGATCAGCCACGGCTCGGAGCCGTTGGCGATCGCGCCGTCGGACAGCAGCAGCACCGGGGTCCGGTAGGTCAGCGCGATCCGCACGGCTTCCACCGCGGCCTCGAAACAGTCCGCGGGCGAGCACGGGGCGATCACCGGCACCGGCGATTCGCCGTTGCGGCCGTAGAGCGCCTGCAGCAGGTCGGCCTGCTCGGTCTTGGTCGGCAGCCCGGTCGACGGCCCGCCGCGCTGGACGTCGCACACCAGCAGCGGCAGTTCCAGCGTCACGGCCAGGCCGATCGTCTCGGACTTCAGCGCCAGCCCCGGCCCGGACGTCGTGGTCACGCCCAGCGCACCGCCGAAGGAGGCACCCAGCGCGGCGCCGACACCGGCGATCTCGTCCTCCGCCTGGAAGGTCGTGACGCCGAAGTTCTTGTG
Organism: Saccharopolyspora sp. NPDC050389; assembly: GCF_040655595.1. NCBI lineage: Bacteria > Bacillati > Actinomycetota > Actinomycetes > Pseudonocardiales > Pseudonocardiaceae > Saccharopolyspora > Saccharopolyspora sp. NPDC050389. The sequence goes on along the minus strand of NZ_JBFAKG010000171.1, from coordinate 3,212 downwards.
CTTGGCCAGTTCATGCAGCACGTCCGAGGCCGGCGTGATCGGGTAGGTGCCGAGGAACACCGGCAGGCCGCTGAGCCGACCGGCGGCGACGATGCCGTAGGCGAGCGCGGTGTTGCCGGTGATCTGCCGGTAGGTCCCCTCCGGCAACTTCGCGGGCGCGACCTCGTAGGTGACCGCGAACGCCTCGGTGGTCTCGCCGTAGTTCCAGCCCGCCCGGAAGGCCAGGATGTTGGCCTCGGCGATCTGCGGCTTCTTCGCGAACTTCTCCCGCAGGAACCGCTCGGTGCCCTCGGTGGGCCGGTGGTACATCCACGACAGCAGGCCGAGGGCGAACATGTTCTTGCAGCGCTCGGCGTCCTTCTTGCCCAGCCCGGTGCCGTCGAGCGCGCCCTGCGTCAGGGTGGCCATCGCGACCTGGTGCACCGCATAGCGCTCCAGCTCGCCGTTCTCCAGCGGGTTGGCGTCGTAGCCGACCTTCGTGAGGTTGCGCTTGCTGAACTCGTCGGTGTTGACGATCAGGATGCCGCCGTGCGGCACGTCGCCAATGTTGGCCTTCAGCGCCGCCGGATTCATCGCCACCAGCACGTCCGGGCGGTCGCCGGGAGTGAGGATGTCGTAGTCGGCGAAATGCAGCTGGAAGCTGGACACGCCGGGCAGGGTGCCGGCGGGAGCCCGGATCTCGGCCGGGAAGTTCGGCAACGTCGCCAGGTCGTTCCCGAAGGCCGCGGCCTCCGAGGTGAACCGGTCGCCGGTCAGCTGCATCCCGTCGCCGGAGTCACCCGCGAACCGGATCACGACCCGGTTCAGCTTCCGGGTTCCGTTGGACCGGTGCCCGTTCGTCGTACTCAATTGACCCGTTCCCCTTCACGTGCAGGCAACGCTCATGCTGTGGCGAACGATACAGCCCCGGGTTTTATTCCGATCACAACCAGGCCCCACACCGTCACGGTCCGCACGCGCCCGCACGGGATCTCCCCGACCACCGCGATCTTCACCGGAACGATCGAGTTCCAGATTCGGCCGCAGGTGGCGACCCCTGTATCGAGGTACCCGGCGCCCGGCCTGGGCAACCGGCCGCGGAGCCAGAATCGGGCCGTGTGAGCTCGGCCATACCGTTCCATCGAACATTGTGTGATCCGCACCACTTCACATCTTTTCCCATGATGCGGGAGCACGTTCGCCGGAACGGCCGATACCTTCGGCACGCCGTCGTCGGTTTACATCACTGCGACGATCCATCTGCGCTGGAGGAAGACAATGCCGTTGCATCCGGACGCCGAGCCGTTCGTCGCGCTCATGCAGGACTACTTCCCCGACCTCGGCGGCGCGGTCACCGACGCCACCGAGGCCCGCGCGATGCTCGACGCAGGCGCCGCGGAGCGGCCCCGCCAGCCGGTGGCCAAGGTCGAGAACCGGCTCGTCCCGGGCGCGCCCGGCGTCGAGATCCCGGTGCGCATCTACTGGCCGCGCGTCGACGGCGGGCCGCTGCCGGTGATCGTGTACTTCCACGGCGGCGGCTGGGTACTCGGCGATCTGGAGAGCCACGACGGCGTCTCCCGCGCCATGGCCAACGGCGTCGGCGCGATCGTCATCGCCGTGCACTACCGGCTCGCGCCGGAACACCGGTACCCGGCCGCCGCCGATGACGCCTACGCCGCAACGAGGTGGGCCGCCGAACACGCCGCGGAGCTCGGCGGCGACCCGGCGCGCCTCGCCGTCGCCGGGGACAGCGCCGGCGGCAACCTGGCCGCTGTGACGGCGTTGCGGGCCGACGAGCTCGGCGGCCCGGACATCGCCTTCCAAATGCTGGTCTACCCGGTCACCGACCACGACTTCACCACCGAGTCCTATGTGGACAGCCGGCCGGACTGCCTGCTGACCACGAAGCACATGATGTGGTTCTGGGACCAGTACGTGCCCGACACCGCCGATCGCGACCACCCGCACGTCTCGCCGCTGCGCGCCGCCGACCTCGCTGGGCTGCCGCCCGCGCACGTCCTCACCGCAGGCCGCGACCCGCTGTGCGCCGAAGGCCAGCGCTACGCCGAGCGGCTGAAAGCCGCGGGCGTGCCCACCAGCGTCCAGCACTGCCCGGGGCTGTTCCACGGCTTCGCCGGCGGTGCCGATCTGCTGCCGATCGCCGGTGAAGCGATGGCCGAGGTGCACCGCGTGCTGCGGGAAGCTCTTATACCGGAGGAGAAATGACCGCACCGTCGCGCCGCCCGCATTCCCATCCGTTCGTGCCCTACCGCCCGCAACGGCTATCGGCCGAGCAGGGCCTGCGCCGCGGTCAGGAGCTCTTCGAGCACCTGGACTCCCGGCGCAGCGTGCGGTTCTTCAGCTCCGATCCGGTGCCGCGCGAGGCGATCGAGCTGGCCGTGCGCAGCGCCAGCACCGCGCCCAGCGGCGCGCACCAGCAGCCGTGGACGTTCGTCGCCGTGCAGGATCCGGGCCTCAAGCACCAGATCCGGTTGGCCGCCGAGGCCGAGGAGAAGGCGTTCTACGACCGCGAGGACATCCCGCAGTGGCACGGCGCGCTGTCGCGGCTGGAGACCGATGCGAACAAGGACTACCTCGACGTGGTGCCGTGGATCGTCGTCGCGTTCGCCCAGAAGTACAGCGTGAGCGGTGCCGGACGGCAGAAGCACTACTACGTCAACGAAAGCGTCGGGATCGCCTGCGGCCTGTTCATCAACGCGCTGCACACGATGGGCCTGGCGACCCTGACGCACACGCCGAACCCGATGGGCTTCCTGACCAAGATCCTCGACCGGCCCACCAGCGAGCGCCCGTACATCGTGTTCCCGGTCGGCTACCCGGCCGCCGACTGCGAGGTTCCCGATCTGATCCGCAAGCCCCTCGACGAGGCCCTGATCTGGCGCTGACATCAGGAAGCCACGCGATTTCACCGATCCCACTCGCCTGCTGAGCAGAGCTCCCAGCGGGCGGGTGGGCCGTGCGTACTTTTTGTCGCTCTGGCAACACAAAACACGCACGGGTCCTGACCAGCGAAAACCGTCAGGCACTGGGCACGTGCACCGCGGGATGTGCTTCGTGTCGATGCTCTTGCGAAACACCCCGTTGCGCGTTCGTGAGTGGCAGTGGTCGTCAGAGCGACCTGTCATGTCTCAGGACCTCACGGACAGTTTTGTCTCACGACGTCGTGGACAGTTTGGGTGTGAGTCGTTGGTAGCGGACGCTGCGGTCCAGTG
>NZ_JBFAKG010000170.1:0-12103 GCF_040655595.1 Saccharopolyspora sp. NPDC050389 | reverse complement strand
ACCCCCAAACACCAAAACACAAATTATTTTATTTGTTTACTTTTTTTATAATTCCCCACGGGCCCGTTTAGTACGCCCCCTTAACCCCCCCACCCGAACACTCACGAGCGTCAGCGCAGAAGTTGGATCGGAACGCGAACGTCGATGTCCTGCCAGGCCTTGTCCGCCGTCATGACGGGTGCGTCGAGGCGGAGTGCCACCGCAAGGCAGGCCAGATCTCCCAGCGACAACCCAAAGGACCGGGTGTGCGGCCACAACTCGCCCGCGCGCAGGGCGTCGTCGGCGGTGAACGGCTCCACCAGCACCCCGAGCGTGCGGAGGCGATCGCAGGTGCGCCCGGCGTCCGCGCCGTGCTGGGTGAGTTTCTGCGCGAGTTCCGACCAGTTCACCGCCGACACCGTCGCATCGCCGAGCACGGGATCCACGGCTTCGGCGCCGGTTTCATCGCGGAGCCACGCGAGGATCGCGGATGTGTCCAGCACCGTGGTCAAAGACGGCCTCCGCTGGACTCGTTCTCCTCTGCGGCTGCCGATGCCCGGCGGTCGCCGATCAGCTCGTCGACCACCGATCCGTCACCGCGCCAGGCCGCCGCGACGTCACGTCGAATGCGGGCGGCGAGCTGCGCGCGCGTTTCGATGACGACTCGGCCGTCTTCCTCGTAGATCGCGAGCGGTGTGCCGGGCTCGATGCCGGCAGCCCTCCTGATCGGCGCAGGAATGGTCACCCGGCCTTGCCCGTTGGCCGTGATCTCGGTTCTCGCCCCACGTTCATCAGCCAGTGCCACGCCTCCAGCATGAATGACTGGTAGATGCGCGGCAAGACTGATGTATTCAGCCTGTGACACGAATCCAGATTATCGGTCACTTTGCGCGGCAGGTGTCACACGTGTGAGTGGGTGTTCTCCCGCCCGGGCCGGGCCGCGGTCGCGAGCGTTGGCAGGCGTCCGCGGCCCGCGGCATCAGCGGGTGTGTTCGCGGATGGTTTCTTCCAGGATCGTCAGGCCTTCTTCGAGGAGGGCTTCGTCGATGACCAGCGGGGGGAGCAGGCGGATCACGTTGCCGTAGGTGCCGCAGGTGAGGATCACGACGCCCTGGGCGTGGCAGGCCTTGGCGATCCGCGAGGTCACCTCGGGGTCCGGTTCGGTGGTGCCCGACTTGACGAACTCGATGCCGATCATGGCGCCCCGGCCGCGCACGTCGAGGATCGCGTCGGTGGTCTCGGCGAACGCGCGCAGGCGGGGGAACACCAGGTCGCCGATCTCGCGCGCGGCGGCGGCCAGGTCGCGTTCGCGCATCGCGCGGATCGCGCCGAGCGCGGCCGCGCAGGCGACCGGGTTGCCGCCGTAGGTGCCGCCCAGGCTGCTCGGCGGCATCGCGTCCATCAGCTCCGCGCGGCCGGTGACCGCGGCCAGCGGCAGCCCGCCGGCCATGCCCTTCGCCGTGGTGATCAGGTCGGGCACCACGTTCTCGTGATCGCAGGCGAACCAGGCGCCGGTCCGGCAGAAGCCGGTCTGGATCTCGTCGGCGATGAACAGCACGCCGTTGTCGGTGCACCACTGCGAGATCGCGGGCAGGAATCCCGCCGCGGGCTCGATGAATCCGCCCTCGCCCTGGATCGGTTCGATCAGCACGCCGGCCACCGAGTCGGCGCCGAGCTGCTTCTCGATCCGGTCGATCGCCTCCCGCGCCACCTGCTCGCCGGTGCGCGAATCCCGCGCCGGGTAGGACATCGGCACCCGGTAGATCTCCGGCGCGAACGGGCCGAACCCGTGCTTGTACGGCACCGACTTCGCGGTCAGCGCCATGGTCAGGTTGGTGCGCCCGTGGTAGGCGTGGTCGAACACCACGATCGCCTGCCGCCCGGTGGCCCGGCGCGCGATCTTGACCGCGTTCTCCACCGCTTCCGCGCCCGAGTTGAACAGCGCGCTGCGCTTGTCGTGGTCGCCGGGGGTGAGCGCGGCGAGTTCCTCGCAGACCTGCAGGTAGTTCTCGTACGGCGTCACCATGAAGCAGGTGTGCGTGAACTCGCCGACCTGGCGGCGCACGGGCTCGACGACCTCCGGCGCCGCGTTGCCGACGTTCGTGACCGCGATGCCCGAACCCAGGTCGATCAGCGAGTTCCCGTCGACGTCGTGCAGCACGCCGCCGGCCGCCTCGGCGATGAAGACCGGCAGGACGCTGGACACGCCGGTCGACACCGCCGCCGCGCGCCGCCGCTGGAGTTCGCGGGAGTTCGGGCCGGGGATCTCGGTGCGCAGCACGCGCGCCTGCGGCAGTGCCGCCTGGGCCGGGGAAACCGTCACGGTGATGACCTCCTGGGTACTGCTTCGCCGCTTGGAACGGGCGCTGGTCGTGTTGTCCTGCGAACAGGTTCGCCCCGCCACCCGCAACCGAACAGTGGACGATCTGGTTAACTCGGGTTCCGGGATTCGACACACTGTCAGGAGGTTCTCCGGTGCCGTTGACGGTGCGCGACCTGGTCGCCGACGCCGCGCTGGGGCTCGTCGCGCGGGCCGGTCAACGCTCCCTCGATCATCCGATCGCGTGGGTGCACACCAGCGAACTGACGGATCCGGCGCCGTTCCTGGAGGGCGGCGAGCTGTTGCTGACCACCGGCCTGGCGCTGCGCGCCGAGGACTGCGCGGGGCTGGTCGAGCGCCTCACCGCCGTCGGCGTCGCGGGCCTGGGCTTCGGCGTCGGGCTGAGCCACCGGCAGATCCCGGCCGAGCTCGTGACGGCGGCGGATCGCGCCGGGCTGCCGCTGCTCGAAGTGCCCCGGCCGACGCCGTTCATCGCGATCAGCAAGGCGGTTTCGCGCGCCGTCGCGGCCGACGAGTACGCGAGCCTGCGGCGCACCAGCCGCGCTCAGCACGAACTCGCGCAGGCGGCCGGCACCACCAACGGCGTGGCCGCGTTGGTCCGCAAGCTCGCGCTGCTGCTGGACTCGTGGGTGCTGCTGCTCGACGCGGGCGGCCGGCTCCTGCACAGTGCCCCGGCGGCGGCTGGTTCGCGGCTGCCGGAACTGGAGCCGGAAGTGGCGAAGGTGCGGGCGAAGCGGGGCCTGGCCGCGGCCGGATTCTCGCTCGGCGACCAGGAAGTGAGCACGCAGGCGCTCGGCGGCCGGGCGCGCGGGTTCCTGGTCGTCGGCCGTGGCGGGCCGTTCGCCACCACCGACCACCACGTGATCAACTCGGCCGCCTCGCTGCTGACCCTGGCGCTGGAACAGGTCGAGGCGCTCGCTTCTGCCCGGCGTCGGCTGCGCGCGGATTTCCTGGCGTTGATGCTGCGCGGCGAGCGGGTGCAGGACGTGCTCGCCGACCTGCACGCCGAGCTGCCGCCCGAGCCGTTCCGGGTGGTGGTGCTGGCCGGTGCCCGCGACCGCGACGAGCTGCTGTCCCGGCTGTCGGCGGACCAGCCGAGCGCCCCGGCCTACCTGGCCGAGCACGGCGACGTCGTGGTCGGGCTCGTCGGCGACGGCGCGCTCGATTGGCTCACCGGGCAGGTCGGCGTCGCCGTCGGGGTGTCCGAGCCGTGCGGGTTGACCGGGCTCGCCGAAGGGCTGCGGCAGGCGCAGCAGGCGGCGCGGGCGGCGAAGCGCAGCGACACCGTCGTGCACTTCGGTGACCTCGCCGGATACGGCCTGCTGAACCTGGTGCCCGGCCCCGACGCGCAGGCGTTCGCCGAGGCCGTTCTCGCCCCGCTGCGCGGGCAGGGCGTGCTCCTGGAGTCGCTGCAGACCTGGTTGGCGCACCATGGGCAGTGGGATCCGGCGGCGAACCGGCTGGGCGTGCACCGGCACACTCTGCGCAACCGGGTGCGCAAGGTGGAGGAGCTGCTCGGGCGCAGCCTCGACCAGCCCGGCGTGCGCGCGGAGCTGTGGCTGGCGCTGCAGGTCCTGGACCGGCCCGGCGAGTGACGGAGGTGGCGCGGTGCTCGTCGAAGATCTGCTGAACCGGCCGGAACTCGCCCTGCAGGTGCGGGTGCGCGGCCGGGTGGACCGGCCGATCCGCTGGGTGCACACCATCGAGATCAAGGCACCCGGCCGGTTCCTGCGCGGCGGCGAGGTGGTGCTCACCGCCGGGGTGTGGCGCACCGCCGGAACCACTCCGGAGGCCTTCATCGCCGATCTGGTCGCTGCCGACGTCGCGGCGGTCGGATATGGCCTGGTGCCACCGGAAACTCAGGTTCCCGAGGCGTTCATCGACGCGGCGCGCGAGCACGGCCTGACGTGCTTCGTGGTGCCCGTGGAGGTCGCGTTCCTGCAGATCGTCGAGGAGTTCGTGAACACCAAGCGCGCCGAGTGGGAACGCCCGCTGCGCCGCCACCTGGCGCAGCACGACGCGATCGTCGCGGCGCTGCGGCTGCGGCGCGGCGTCGAGACGGTGCTGGACACGCTGGCCAAGCAGTTGGGCGAAGCCGTGGCGGTGCGGGTCGCCGGAGGCGTGGTGGCCGGCACCGCGCCGCAGCCGAACCACCCGTTGCCGCTGGTGGGCGAGGGCCTGGCCGAGGCCGAGCTGCTGCTGCCGCGGCCGTTGGCGGAGCTCGACGTGGAGCAGCACGCGGCGGTGGTGCAGGCGATGCCGTTCATCGCGCTGGAGATCGAACGCACTCGCGCGGTGCGGGCGACGGAACTGCGCTACGCGTGGGAACTCTTCGAATGGGTCCACAGTGGAACGGTCGGGATCGACACGGTGCGCACCCGGTTGCACGCGCTCGGCCTGCAGCCCGACGGACCGCTCGCCGCCGTCGTGGTGCGCACTTCGAGTCCCGGCGCGGATTCCGCGCGGCTGGGCGATTTGCTGGGCACCGACGGAGTTGCGGCACAGCGCGGCGGCGAGGTCGTCGCGTTCGCCCAGGTCCGCGACACCGTGGCGGAGCTGGCGCGGCGCATCCACGATGCGCTGGAGAGCGGGCACGTCGGCGTCGGCAAGCCGGGCACCGCGTCGGAGCTGCGCGTGAGCCTGCTGCAGGCGGCGCACGCCGCCGAGGCGGTGTCGTCGCGGGCGGAGCGCGGCTGGATGACGCACGAGCAGCTGAGCAGCCCGGCGTTGCTGCTCTCGGCGCAGGACCCGGAGCTGCTGGCGGCGACTTCCCGGGCGCTGCTCGGGCCGGTGCTGGACCACGATGAGCGGCGGGGCAGCGACCTTGTTCCGTCGCTGGCGGTGTTCCTCGACGCGGGTGGCCGCTGGCAGGAGGCGGCCCAACGCCTCCACGTGCACATCAACACCCTGCGGCACCGGATGAACAGGGTGGAGGAGCTCACCGGCCGCAGCCTCTCCAGCACGGCAGATCGCGTCGACCTGTTCCTGGCGCTGCGCGCCCTCCGCCAGTCCTGACGCCCGTCAGATCGGCCGGAAATCCTGGTTCTGCTGCCAGCTGATGACGGCACTGCGCAGCAGTTTCTCGACGCCGTGCCTGATTTCTTCCGCGCTCGCCGTCTCGCCGTATTTCCTCGCTTGCTTTCGGTTCGCGTCCTCTGCTGTTGAGGACACCCTGTTCAGGCTGTCCTCGAAGTTCTTTTTGCCGTCGATGTGGGTTTGGAGCACCTGTCCGAAGGATTTGCGGATCGTGTCTATGCGAGTTCCTGCCTCTCGGTGTCAGTAAACCGCCCGGACGGCCGTGTCGATGTTGTTCTGTTCTCCCTGTTTGAGCTTCGTGGTGTATATCGCGTGGAGAGCGCTCAGCGCGGCTTCGACCTTTGTCGCGAACTCTGGGGCGCGGATTCTCTCGCCGAGGCGCCCCATGTCCGTCGCGACGCTCAGCCGGGGTCGAAGACGAGGTTCGGCTGCCCGTTCCTCTCCAGGTTGTTCACCATTTTCAGCGTCTCTCCGGCGCCTGCTCCGAAGTCGAGCGGCCGGCTTTCGACTGCCCGCACGAATGTGTTGGGCTCGGGGTAGCAGGGGCCGTAACCCATCCTGCCGGTGCGATCGCCAGGAGTCTGGTCGGCCCGGCGGGACAGGGCGAAGCGGGCCTGCATGTCCGCCTCGACGGCGAGCTGCTCGATCAAGGATGCGTCTGGGGCGTCGGGGGCGCGGTAACCACCGGAAAGCACATCGGGATAGGCATCCTGGTGCAGCGCCTCCGCGGCTTCCGGGAACAGGCCCGAGCGGGGCGTTTCGGTTCCACCTCGGTCCGCTGGGCCGGTCAGCAAGCTGTGGACGTCGGCGTCGCCGAGGTGGAGATAGACCTCCGCCATGCCGCTGTCGCGCGGCAGCGAGACCAATCGGTTGTCTCGGCGTGGTTGACCACGTGGCCACGGATCTTCCCGTACGGCACGCGAACCTGGCCGCTCCGGTCCGGCGTGTTGTCCCAGGTGAACGGGACCACGACGACCGGGAAGTCCGCGTCGTCGTGGCTGACGGCTGCCGTCGAGCAGCCGCTCGACGGCGGAGTTGCCGACCGTGCGCTGCAACGCCAGCACCTCCTGGGCGGACAGGGGTGCTCCGGACGGCGTTCTCGCGGCGACGTTTCCGACCGCGTTTGCTGGAACGGCAGACGGCTGTTTCGGGCTCTTCTCGTCCGATTCCTGGTCTCGTGCGCGCATCAACGCCTCCCGAACATCCGCCGACCTCCGCGAGGTTGCCGCACCTGCGCACGCCGCCGGAAGGGCCGTAAGGCAGAACCAGGTGCCTCCCGTGCTGCCTCCGCGGCTTTGTGTGAACGTCCAACAGCGGTTGTGGACTTCGGACGATCGGTGACTACCTCCGGCTGGTGACCTGTCCCACTCTTGGGCGGTGCCGCGCGGCTCAACGCTCCCGCCATCCGCCAAGGAGGTCAACGGATGACTCCAGAACCGCCATCGGCCGCGCGCGTCGGCATCGAGACGCACGGCGTCGACACGATCCCTGACACCGATCGCACCGGGCGGCCCCGCGACGTCGCCGGAATCCTGCTCGGCTCCAACATGTGCCTCGGCGTGGTCATCTTCGGCTGGCTGCCCGCCTCGTTCGGGCTGGAGTTCTGGCCGGCCGTCACCTCGATGATCGCCGGGACGTTGCTCGGCACGCTGCTGGTCGCGCCGCTGGCCCTGGTGTCGCTGAAGACCGGCACGAACCTGTCCACCAGCAGCGGCGGCACCTTCGGCGTGCGGGGCCGGCTGATCGGTTCGGTGATCGGCCTGCTGCTTTCGCTCGGCTACGCCGCGCTGACGGTGTGGACCGGCGGGGCCGCGGTGGTGGGCCCGCTGCACCGGCTGTTCGGGCTGCCCGATGGCGGGGTCAGCCACAGCATCACGTACGCGGCGCTGGCCGTGCTCTCGGTGTTCGTGGCGATCTTCGGCTATCAGCTGCTGACCCGGATGAGCAAATGGGTCGCGATCGGCACCGTGGTGCTGATGGCGGCCGGCCTGTTCGCCTACGGCGACCAGTTCCAGACCGGGCCGGTCACCGACGCCGGCTACCTGCTCGGGGACTTCTGGACCACGTGGGCGCTGTCCACTGTGGCCGCCGGGCTGAGCGGGCCGATGGCGTTCATCACGCTGCTCGGCGACTACAGCCGCTACGTCTCGCCGAAGCGGTACTCGTCCGGGAAGGTGTTCGCCGCGACCTGCGCCGGCATGCTCCTCGGACTGCTGATCCCGCAGCTGTTCGGCACCTTCACCGCGTTCGCGGCCCGCGCCGCGGACGACTACGTCGGGCCGCTGGTGGCCGCTGCGCCGCTGTGGTTCCTGTTGCCGCTGCTGCTCAACGGCGTGTTCGGCACGATCGGCAACGCCGGCGTGCTGATCTACAGCATGGGCCTCGATCTGGACGCGATCGTGCCGCCGCTGTCGCGCGTCAAGGCCACCATCCTCACCTCGGTGCTGTCGACGGTGCTGGTGTTCCTCGGCTACTTCGTCTGGGACGCCCAGGACGCGGTCACCGCGTTCGTGCTGCTGCTCACCGCGGTCGGCACGCCGTGGGCCGTGATCACGCTGATCGGCTTCGTGCGCTGCCGCGGCGTCTACGACCCGGACGCGCTGCAGGTCTACAACCGCCGGGCGCGCGGCGGGATCTACTGGTACACCGGCGGCTGGAACCTGCGGGCCGCGGCCGCGTGGCTGGCCGGTTCGCTCGTCGGCCTGTTGTCGGTGGACACCGCGCTGTACCAGGGGCCGCTGCTGGAGCTCACCGGCGGCATCGACCTGAGCTTCCTGCTGGCCGCCGCGGCCACGGCCGCCACCTACCTGCTGCTGTGCATCGGCAGTCCGCAGCCGATGCCACGGCAACTCGACGTTCGAGTCGCAGCGAACGTCTGAATCCCGTTACGAGTCAAGGAAGTGCGAGCAATGGATCGTTACGACGTCGTCGTCATCGGCGCAGGTTTCGCCGGCCTGACCGCGGCCCGCGAGCTGCGGGAGGCGGGCAAGGACGTGCTGGTGCTGGAGGCCCGCGACCGGATCGGCGGCTCCACCTGGTATCAGCCGGAGGGCTTCGACGGCTTCGGGCTGGAGATGGGCGGCACCTGGATCGTCCCGCAGCAGACGCACGTCTGGGCCGAGGTGCAGCGCTACGACGTCCCGATCAAGGACAGCGAACTGCCCGGCCGGATGACCTGGTCCGACCACGGCAAGGTGCTGGACACCCTGCTGCCCGTGCCGGCGCAGGAGTACGGGCAGCTGGAGCATGCGGTGCGGGCGCTGATCGAGGCGGCCGCCCGGTTCGACCCGATGCGCCCGCTGTCCGAGCAGGACGTCGCCGACCTCGACGTGCCGATCCGCCAGTGGGCGGAGAACGTCGGGCTGACCGGCAACGCCAAGGAACTGATGATGTCCTGGTTCTGCGGCTGCGCGAACGCCAGCGAGGACACCGGTTCGGCGCTGGACATCATCCGGTGGTGCTCCTCGATGGACAACTCGCTGTGGGGCATGGTGCAGGCCAGCGTGCTGGGCTTCACCTTCGCCAACGGCACCGCCTCGCTGGCGCGGGCGATCCTCGCCGACGGTGGCGCCGAGCTGCGGCTGTCCAGCCCGGTGCGCAAGGTCGAGGCCGACGGCGACGGCGTGACGGTGACCTACGACGGCGGCGCGGCGCGCGCCGACCGAGTGCTGATGACCACGCCGGTCGGGATCTGGCAGGACATCGAGTTCAGCCCGGCGCTGCCCGCGGACAAGCTCGCCATCTCGCGGGAGAACCACGCGGGGCAGGGCCAGAAGATCTGGGCGCTGGCCCGCAACGTTCCCGACGACATCAGCGGTTTCGGCTGGGGCACCAGCTTCGACTACGTCGGCGCGATGGAGACCACCGAGCGCGGCGTGGTGCTGGTGTGCTTCGCCCCGGAGCACGACCGCGTCGACGCGAGCGACCTCGCCGACGTGCAGCGCGCGGTCCGCGAGTTCGCGCCGGACGCCGAGGTCGTCGACGCCCACACGCACGACTGGGTGCACGACGAGTTCTCCAAGGGCACGTGGGCGACGTTCGCGGCCGGGCAGTTCGCGAAGTACGAGCTGTGCGTCGGCCGGCCGGAGGGTCGGGTGCACTTCGGTGGCTCGCACACCGCCCGCCGCTGGCGCGCGTTCATCGACGGCGCGATCGAGTCCGGAAAGCGCGCCGCGGCGGAGATCCTGGCGGCCGAGAAGTGAGGTCGTGAGTGCGAAAACGGGCTCTAGCCCGCTTGCGCACTCACGAAAAAGTGGAGGAATGCATGAACAACCCGATCGGTCCGGTGGACGCCACCAAGGTGCCGCGCTACGGCGGCGACAACACCTTCGCCCGGCTGCCCCGGCTGACCGACGTGCCCGACGCCGACGTGCTGATCTGGGGCGTGCCGTTCGACACCGGCGTCAGCTACCGGCCCGGCGCGCGCTTCGGCCCCAACCACGTCCGGCAGAGCTCGCGGCTGCTGCGGCCGTACAACCCGGCCAACGGCGTCGAGCCGTTCGCGGCGCGGCAGGTCGCCGACGCCGGGGACATCGGTGTGAACCCGTTCGACATCGAGGAAGCCATCGACACCATCGAGGCCGGTGCGCGGGAGCTGTCCGGGACGCGGCGCACGCTGCTCACCATCGGCGGCGACCACACCATCGCGCTGCCGCTGCTGCGGGTGCAGCACGAACGGCACGGGCCGATCGCGGTGCTGCACTTCGACGCGCACCTCGACACCTGGGACACCTACTTCGGCGCGCCCTACACGCACGGCACTCCGTTCCGGCGCGCCGCCGAGGAGGGTCTGATCGACTTCGAGCACTCGATGCACGTCGGCCTGCGCGGCCCGCTGTACTCGAAGCTCGACCTCGACGAGAGCGAGCGGATGGGCTTCGCGGCGGTGCACAGCCGCGAGTTCGCCCGGACGCCGCTGGACACCATCATCGACCGGATCCGCACCCGGCTCGGCTCGCGCCCGGTGTACCTGTCCATCGACATCGACGTGCTGGACCCGGCCTTCGCGCCGGGCACCGGAACGCCCGAAGCCGGCGGGCTGTCCAGCCGCGAACTGCTCGAAGTGGTGCGCGGCCTGGCCGACCTGAACGTCGTCGGCGCCGACGTGGTGGAGGTCGCCCCGGCCTACGACCACGCCGAGATCACCGGCATCGCCGCCGCTCACGTGCTGTACGACCTGCTTTGCATCCTGCCGGGAGGACGCTGATGCGCGAGATCCGGAACATCATCGACGGCCGGCCGGCTGACGCGGCCGACCGCCGCACCACCGACCTGATCGATCCCTGCACGGGCAAGGTGTTCGGCACCGCGCCGCTTTCGTCCACTTCGGACGTCGAGGCGGCGTACGCGGCGGCGCAGAGGGCCTTCGAGCACTGGCGGACCACCACGCCCGCCGACCGGCAGCGGCTGCTGCTGCGGCTGGCCGACGAAATGGAGCGGCGCGCCGAGGAGTTCGTCGCGGCGGAGGTGGAGAACACCGGCAAACCGGTGGCCGCCACGCGCACCGAAGAGGTGGCCGCCGCCATCGACCAGATCCGGTTCTTCGCCGGGGCGGCCCGCGTCCTGGAGGGCACCGCGGCGGCGGAGTACGCCCCGGGCCACACCTCCTACGTGCGGCGCGAACCTGTCGGCGTGATCGGCCAGGTGGCGCCCTGGAACTACCCGCTGCTGATGGGGGTGTGGAAGATCGCGCCGGCGATCGCCGCGGGCAACACCGTCGTGCTCAAGCCCGCCGACACGACTCCGGTGACCGCCGCGCTGCTCGGCGAGGTGGCCGCCGGGATCCTGCCGTCGGGCGTGCTCAACGTCGTGTGCGGCGACCGGGAAACCGGCCGCGCAGTGGTGGCGAACCCGGCGTCGGCGATGGTGTCGATCACCGGCTCCACCCGGGCGGGCCGGGAGGTGGCGGCAGCGGCGGCCGAGGACGTCAAGCGCGTGCACCTGGAGCTGGGCGGCAAGGCCCCGGCGCTGGTGTTCGCCGACGCCGACCTCGCCGCGGCCGCCGCGGGCATCGCCGCCGCCGGCACGTTCAACGCCGGGCAGGACTGCACCGCGGCGACCCGGGTCCTGGTGGCCGAGTCGGTCGCCGACGAGTTCACCCGGCTGCTGGTGGAGGAGGTCGGAGCCCTGCGCTGCGGCCCACCGTCCGATGTGGACGCCGCTGTCGGCCCGCTGAACAACGCCGCGCAGCTGGCGCGGGTGCAGGACATCATCGGCCGGCTGCCCGCGCACGCGCAGGTGCTCACCGGCGGGAAGCGGATCGGCGACGAGGGATGCTTCTTCGCGCCGACCGTGCTCGGCGGCGTCCGCCAGGACGACGAGGTCGTGCAGGAGGAGATCTTCGGGCCGGTGCTCACGGTGCAGACCTTCCGCGACGAGCCGGAGGCTCTGAGCATGGCCAACGGCGTGAACTACGCGCTCGCATCCAGCGTTTGGACGCGCGACCACGGGCGAGCGCAGCGAGCCGTGACGAACCTGGACTTCGGGTGCGTGTGGGTGAACACCCACATGGTTCTGGTCGCGGAGATGCCGCACGGCGGCTTCAAGCACTCGGGCTACGGCAAGGACCTCTCCCGCTACGGCTTCGAGGACTACACCCGCATCAAGCACGTCATGCACAACCACGCCTGACCGCGAGCAACCGAGGGCACCGGAGTTCCGCGGCCGAGCGCTGGTAACTCCGGCCGTGAGTCTTTTGGGCTGCGATATGCGGCCAAAACAAAAACCGCCCGGGCGCCGGCGCGCCTC
>NZ_JBFAKG010000169.1:11136-12134 GCF_040655595.1 Saccharopolyspora sp. NPDC050389 | reverse complement strand
GCCGAAAGCGCCCGAGCCCTTGGCGTGCATCCGGCGCTCCGGGATGACCTCGCGGTCGAAGTGCGCGAGCTTCTCCAGGAACCAGACGTCCTGCAACAGCATCGGCCCGCGCGGACCGGCGGTCAGGGAGTTCTGGTTGTCAGGGACCGGTGCACCGGCCACCGTGGTCAACGGTTTCTGGTTGTTCTCGGGCAAAACTCGCTCCTCGGTGGAATCAGCAGTCATGTTCTCGGTCGAGACCGCGGTGGCACTCCGGGCAGACGCCCCAGAAGATCACCTCGGCCTCGTCGAGCACGTATCCGTGCGGGTCCTCGGCGTGGAGGCACGGGGCCTTCCCCACCGCGCAACTGACGTCAGCGATGGCACCGCAGTTGCGGCACACCAAGTGGTGATGGTTGTCGCCAACGCGGGTTTCGAACCGGGCGGGCGAACCGGCCGGCTCGATGCGACGGACCAAGCCCACCTCGGTGAGCGCACGCAGGACGTCGTAGACCGCCTGCAACGACACCGACCCGAGGTCACGGCGCAACCGCGGTCGCGATGGTGTCGACGTCCGAGTGCGGATTCTCCGAGACCATCGCGAGCACGGCGACCCGAGGACGGGTCACCCGCAACGACGCCCCCTTCAGCAAGGCGGTGGCATCGATGAACGACATAAGTCCATACCGATCAAGTTTTCTTGAATCAGTCAAGTAAACACAATTGGTCGGAACGTTCCACAGACCACTGAGGACACGTAAACGACGCACCAAGTCCGCGAGATCAGTTGCCAGGTCTGCCCAGGGTTCGGTTGACACCTGATGCGCGAGGTTTCGGCCTCGCTTAGACGGATGTCGTCGTGCCCAAGCCCTCTGGCTTCTCGTCATTGCGCGCCCGGTTCAACACAGGGCTAAGACTGAGAAGTGGGGGGGCGCGGGCCCGGGGGGGGGCCTGTTAGATGGGGAGCGAGAAAAAACAAAAAGAAGGCCGGCCAAAAAGAGAAAAGACACAAACAACAC
>NZ_JBFAKG010000169.1:0-11126 GCF_040655595.1 Saccharopolyspora sp. NPDC050389 | reverse complement strand
TCCGGCGATGGCCGTCGGCCCGACGCGGGAATCGAGCTTTCGCGGCGGGCATCTCCCGCCATGACGAGGACTGATCCGGTGGTATCGCGGCGCTGCAGCGGTGGAGCACTTCTTCGCTGGGAACGATGCGAATCGCGTTCGCAGGCGACCAGTAGCGATACCCGAACCATCCGCCGTGGAGGCGTTAGGCGGCATGTTCCAAGATGGACAACGCGTCGTCGATCACCTGGAGTGCGTACTCGAGCAGGTCGTCGGTCACCGTGAGGTTCGGCAGGAATCGGATCACGTTCCCATCGCTGCCTGCGGTCAGGAGAAGCACGCCTTCGGCAGCAGCGAATTCCGCGACAACAGACGCGGCCCCCGGCAGCGGCGTTTGTGTGCCGGGCCGAACGATCTCGAAGGCGATCATCGCGCCGTGCCCACGTACCTCGCCGATCGACGAATGACGCTGCTGAAGGCGATGGAGCCCCTTGGTGAGAGTCGTTCCGATCCTCTTGCTCTCGGCCAGCAAGTCGCGGGATTCGATCTCCTCGAACACGGCGAGTGCTGCTGCCACGGCGACAGGGTTTCCGCCGAATGTGCCGCCGAGCCCCCCGGGCTGAGCTGCATCCATGATCTCGGCACGGCCCGTGACTCCGGCGAGCGGCAGTCCGCCGGCGATGCCCTTCGCGGTAAGGACCATGTCAGGTACCAGGTCGAAGAGCTCGCTCGCGAACCAGGTGCCAGCACGGGCGATGCCCGATTGGATCTCGTCGGCGATGAACACGACGCCGTTCGCAGTGCACCAGTCCTGCAGCTTGGTCAAATAGCCAGGGGCAGGGACCACGAAGCCACCCTCGCCCTGGATCGGCTCGGCGATCACGGCTGCGAGGTCCGAAACGCCGATGCGCTGCTCGAGGTGGGAGATGGTGCGGGCCGCAGCCTGCTCGCCGTTCAGTCCATCGCGGAATGGGTAGGAGTTCGGTACCCGGTGCACATCTCCGGGCAGCGGTCCGAAGCCAGTGCTGTACGGGGCGGCCTTGTGGTTCATCGCCATGGTGAGGCTGGTCCGCCCGTGGAACGCGTGGTCCAACGCTGCGACAGCCCGTCGGCCCGTGTATTTGCGGGCGATCTTGACCGCGTTCTCGACGGCCTCGGCGCCTGAGTTGACCAGCACCGTCTTCTTCTGGTGCGAGCCCGGGGTCTTGTCCGCCAACTTCTGGGCCAGTGCGACATATCCCGGATAGGGGGTCACGGTGAACAAGGTGTGGGTGACCTTGCCGAGCTGTTCGGTCGCGGCGTCCACGACGGCCTGGTTGGTGTGACCGATCGTCGTGACCCCGATTCCGGAACCGAAGTCGAGGAACCGGTTGCCATCGACATCGACGAGGAATGGTCCTGTGGCGTGGTCGATGTAGACCGGCAGCACACACGAGACGCCATCAGCGACGACGTGACTGCGCTCTTCGTGCAGACGACGGCTCACTGGCCCGGGCACTTCGGTGACCAGTAGCTGTTCCCGACTCACGGATGTGTTCGAGTTGGTGGTGACTGTCATCTAGGACTGCTCCTCCTGAAGTGCTGTGGAAGCGGAGACGGCCTATAAGGGCCCGGGGGCGACCGAGCGAACGATCACTACTTCGGCATTGGACTCCTTCCTCGCCGAATCAGTTGGCGGTCGCCGGGAAATCTTCGAGTACTAGTCCTACTAGGACGGTCTTGGCGTGCTCTTCTTCTCGATTGGCACGGGAAGGGCGTGGTGGCCTTCTGCGGCCAGGCATCAGTCGCCACGCTTGGCGATCAGCGCGCCGCGCCCTCAGTGCCAGCGATGACGCTCCGGACCGCCTCGTCGACTTGGGCACGGTCCGTGCCCAAGAGTTCCAGGAGCGGGCGCGGCAGGTTCGGGGAACCGACGAGTCCCATGTGTTCGGCGATCGCGGCGACGACACGCAGACTGCCGTAGCGGCCGAAGAGTGCCCAGATCGGAGCGAGCTGCTCGGACAGGAGACGGGCTTCATCGGCATCGCCCCGCTGTGCTGCTCTCGTGATCTCGAGGCACAGTTCCGGCCACAGGCCGCCGAGCACGCTGTACCAGGCCTCACAGCCGGCAAGGAGGCCGCCTGCGCCGGCGGCGTCTCCACTGACTCCGATGGTGACGTTGTTCGGGATCTGCTGCCGTAGGTTCTGCACACGCGCGCGAGCTTCCTGCGGGTCCGCAGGCGTCGCCGGAATCTTCACCGAGCCGACGTTCGGCAGCGCCGTGATGCGGCCATGAAGCTCGTCGCTGAAGGTGAAGCGAGTGGTGCCGGGGTTGTCGTAGACGCACAACGGCACCGAGAGCTCTGCTGCCACATCGGCGTAGAGCCCGTACACCTCGTCTTCGGTGAGCGGCTGGTAGGACACGGGAGCGAGCAGTACCGCGCTCGCGCCGGCATTTTGGGCATCCTCGGCGTGCCGCAGGACGTCCACGGTTCGCAACGCGCCGATACCGATGAGCACGGGGGTGCCCTCTGCCGCCCGAACAGCAAGTTCGGCGACGCGTTTGCGCTGGTCGCTGGTGAGATACGCGTAACTTCCTGTCGAGCCCAGCGCCCCGATGGAGTCGACACCGGCGCGGTGAAGTCGGGACACGATCTCAAGAAATGCGGGCTCGTCGATGGACTCTTCGGTCATCGGCGTGAGTGGAAACGCGCTGAGGCCGGTGAACACTGCTGGTCTCCTTTGTGCCGCAGACCTCGGTCGTGCAGGGGCGTCAACGACGCGCACGACCGTCAAAGGTCGATGGCCGTCCGGCCGCGCGCCCGGGACACGCACGGCGTGAGCATTTCGGTTCTTTCGTCGTCGTCGAGGATGGTGTCGCGATGCAGCACGTCGCCCTCGGTGTATTCCAGGACGCAGGTGCCACATTGACCTGCCTCGCAAGAGGAATCGACGTGCACACCACTGCGGCGCAGCGCGGAAAGCATGGTCTCGTCAGCACTCACGTGAACGGTCTTGCCCACGCCGTTGACGTACACCTCGAACGGCTCGTCGCGCCCCTCTGCCGTCCGGTCCTGGGCCGAAGTGAAGGTCTCGCTCCGCACCCGGGTGGCGGACCAACTGCTCGTCGCTGCCGAGATGTCCGACATGAGACCGGGCGGCCCGCAGAAGTACAGGGTCGTGGTCGGACTGCAGGTCTCGATCAGCGCTCCCACGTTGAGTCGGGTGCCGGCTGAGCTGTCGTGAACGTGCACGGGTGCGCCGAAGCCGCGGAGGTCATCGAGGTAAGGAGCCGATTCCGCTGATCGGACGCAGTAGTGCACCTCAGCGCTGCTGGCCGAAGCAAGACCGTTCAACAGGCCGATGATCGCCGTGACGCCGATTCCGCCGGCAACGAAGACGTGGTGTTCTGCTGTGTCGTCGATCGTCATTCCAGCCACCGGCGCCGAAACGGCCACCTCTTCGCCGACGTCCAACGCGTCGTGGAAGGCGATGGAGCCGCCGCGGCCCTCAGCCTCGCGTTTGATCGCCACGCGGTACTGGTTCGTCTGTTCGGTTCCGCCGAGCAACGAGTACTCGCGTGCCACTCCGCTGGGGTGCCGCACGCTCACATGGCTGCCCGGAGACGCCTCCGCCAAACGATGCCCGGCCTGCGCTTCGAGAACGAGTTCGCGGACTCCCGGGCCGGGACGGGCATCGCCACTCACGTAGGCCGGAATCCATATCCCCCGCCCGGCGGTGGTCCGAGTCGATTCGGTTGCAGCTGTCACGATGTCGTCCTCTTAACCGTTGTCCAGTCCGATCGCGACCATGTGCGCAGCGGTCTCCTGCTCGGGGCGAGTCCCCTGCTCCAGGCCGCGGATGACGCCAGTGCGGTCCTCAGCGGTGCGGTTCTGGTTCAGCTTGGCCTTGGCGACAACCCGCGAGATCGACAGTTCAACGCCCACGATTCCCTTGAGCTGCATCGCGATGAACTTCTCGGGGGCGTCAGTGACCTTCCACTCCTTCGGGCGTCCCACCTCGTGGTGGTTGGTCAGCTTGGTGACGTGATCGAGCAGCCAGTCGCGATCGTCGTGAGCCTGCAGCTGCCCGTAGACGTTGATGATCTGGTAGTTCCAAGTCGGAACGACCTTCTCGGTCTCCTTCTTGCTCGGGTAGTACTCCGGCGTGACGTAGGCGTCGACTACCGGGATGACCACCACCGACTCCGCCTCGGCGGTGTACTGCCAGTGGGGGTTGGGCCGCGACATGTGCCCGACCAGCGAGTGCCTGTCGGCGTCGTAGAGCAGCGGCATCGAAGTCACCTCCATGCTGCCGTCCGGAGCCGGGGTGACCAGGTGCCCGAATCCCCCCTTGCTCAACAGGGCCGCGGTGTCGTCCTCGGACACCTCGAAGTGCTTCGGCAGGTACATGGTTGCTCCTCGGCGGTCGTCGTGCTGGCGGACGCGAGACAAAACTTTTTTGTCATGTGACAATGACACCATACAAGCCGAGGGCCGTCCTTGTCACGTGTCATAGGATGAAGGGGTGACGAATGAGGCCGTAGATCGCGCGCCGATCGCCGGCGCCTCAGCAGGCGAGATCTCCGACAGCGTGCGCAACCTGGTGAGCACAGGTCGACTGCAACCCGGTGACTCGGTCCCGCCGATTCGCGACCTCGCCCTCGATCTCGGAGTCCACCGCAACACCGTGGCCGCCGCCTACCGAATGCTGGTCGCCGCCGGCGTGGCCGAGACGCGGGGTCGACGCGGCACCGTCATCACATCGCTACCCCATCTCGAGGGCGAGACGGCCGTGAACACCGAGCTCGTGGACCTCTCCAGCGGTAATCCCGACCCCGACCTGCTGCCCGATGTCGCCGCGGCGCTGTCCCAGATCGACTACCGGATGCAGATGTACGGAAGCCCGGCCGTCGATCCGAAGCTGTCCCAATGGGCTCGCACCTCGCTCACACCTGAACTCGACACCTCGTTCGAGATCTCAGTGACCCATGGCGCGGTCGATGCGGTTGAACGACTGCTCACCGCCCACCTGACGCGCGGCGATGTGGTCGCCCTGGAAGACCCGTGCTTCTACGCGAGCGAGGGAACGGTACGACTCAACGGGTTCCGCGCAGCGCCGGTCAGCGTTGACACCGAGGGCATCGAGCCTGAAGCGTTGCGCGCCGCACTGGAGGCAGGGGCTCGAGCCGTCATCATCACGCCACGAGCACACAATCCGACAGGCGTGAGCATCACGACCGAACGCGCCCGAGAGATCAAGTCGGTGCTGCAGCGCTACCCACACGTACTTGTAATCGAGGACGACCACTTCTCCGCGATCTCGCGCCACCCTTACAACCGGGTCACCCCGGGCGCCGCGCAACGCTGGGCACTCGTGCGGTCGGTGGCGAAGTTCCTTGGACCGGACATGCGCGTCGCGGTCGTTGCCTCCGACCGGGGAACGGCCGATCGACTCGGGAGCCGCCTGCGCCCGGGAGCCACGTGGGTGAGCCATCTGCTCCAGCAGCTTGCAGCGAACCTGCTCGCGTCGGATGCCGTGACGCGAAAGCTGGATCTCGCTCGCCGCACGTACGCCCAGCGCGTGGACGCACTGCGCACCGAGTTGACCAAAGCAGGGGTCGACACTCCGTTCCCCACCGACGGATTCAACGTCTGGGTGCCCGTACCGCACGACTCCTCGGCGGTGGTCTCAGCACTGCGAGACGCAGGCTGGTCAGTTCGAGACGGTTCATCATTCCAGACCCCGACAAGTACGACGCCGGACGGCGTTCGCATCACCGCGTCGCGACTCAGCCACGCCCAGGCCCGCGAGTTCGCTCAGTGCCTCGCCAAGGCGCGCGAGTCAGTCACCAACTGAGCACCTCGCCCTCACACAACCTCGCAAGAGGCTGAAACTCGGGCTCATCCGCACACCTGCAGCTTCCTCCCCAGAACGACCTCAAGGCAGCGGTAGGACCGCGACACCTGCGAGTGCCGACCAACGGTAGCGGCACGCGCAACCCACTGGGCCTTACTTCGCCGCGTTCGCGCGTAAGCATCGGCTCACACAAGCCACGATAATCAAATGTCACGTGACAAAGTGGCGAACTCGTGCTTCACTCCATTTGTCACGTGACGAGGAGCACTGTTGCTCGCGGCGGCTGTCACAGCTGGACGGTCAAGGCCCTCACCGGCGCCGGGCATACAACTCCTTCCGGTTCTCGCATCCGTGAGCGCTACGGCGCCGCTCTCTCCACCACCAGAAGGTGACGGCCATGACGGATCTATCCCGGCACAAGCCTGTTTCCGGAGCCACACAACGCCCCGCCCACTCCCCGACCACAGCGTGGGGTCTGACTGGACTTCTCGTCGTCCTCTACACGATCAACTACGGCGACAAGGTCGTCCTCGGCATCGTCGCCCGACCACTCCAGGAAGAGCTCGGGTTCACCGCATCCCAGATCGGCCTCGCAGGCAGCGCCTTCTTCCTCGCCATGGCGATCGGCGGGTTCCTCGCCGGCACGATCAACCGCTTTGCCTCCCTGCGCTGGGCACTGGCCGGCCTCGCGATCGCATGGGGCCTGTGCATGCTGCCCATCGTCGTGTGGGCGACGTTCACGGTTTTGATCGTCAGCAGATTCCTCCTGGGCCTTTTCGAAGGACCCTCCTCAGCTCTGATCCACACGGCAACGTACTCCTGGCACCCTACGGAGAAACGTTCACTTCCCGGCGCCTTCATCACCTCAGCAGCGGCGATCTCGAAGATCGTTCTGGCACCCGCACTCGGCTATGTCGTGGTGACCCATGGATGGCGCTGGGCTTTTATCGCGCTGGCGGGCGCAAGCGTGATCTGGCTGGGACTGTGGCTGGCCTTCTGGCGCCCTGGCCCCTACGGCGATGAGCCAACCAACGGAGGCAGCACGAAGCCCACCAGCTTGGTGCAGTGGAAAGAGCTGATGCGCACCCCTACCTTCCTCGGTGGGATGGTCGCCGTGTTCAGCTTCTACACGCTGACCTCGGTCGTGCTGACGTGGCTGCCGACCTACTTCGAACTCGTGCTCGGCTACTCCCGCATCCAGGCGAATTCGCTGTTCGGTGTCCCCAGCATCGTCGCGCTGATCGCTCTGTTCACCGTGTCGTTCCTCGCCGACCGTCTCATAAGCCGCGGTGTCCGGGCGCGGGTATTCCGTGCGATCGTCCCAGGTTCAGCGCTGCTGATCTGCGCCGCATCGATGATCGCGGCACCGATCATCCAAACTCCGGCCCTGGTAGTGGCGATCGTTTCGATCGGCTACGGGCTCGGCACCATCGTGTACCCGCTGCTCAATGCCGCGATTTCCGAGATCTGCCCTCGCGATCGGCTAGCCGGTACGCTCGGATTCTTCCTCGCCGTCATGACCTGCGGTGGTCTCATCGGACCGTTCCTGTCAGGAGTCGTCGTCGACCACGCAGCGACGCCGGCGGAGGGCTACTCGACCGTCTTCCAGCTACTGGGTCTTCTAACAGCCGTTGGCGGGCTCTGTGCTCTCCTGTTCGTCCACCCGACTCGAGACGCGGCTCGTATCACCGCCATTCAGAGACGGCGAGAAGCGGACGCTTCGACAATCGCGTGAGAACCTAGTCATGAAACCTGGCAAGCAGGGGTGCTCAGGCAGGGTCGATCCTTGATCGGGTCAACCCTGCTTGAGCTTTACCACTATCTCGTTGCCGAAACTCCGATGAAACTGTCGTTTCAGGCTGAATACTGACCTCTTGGTTCCGGGCGAATTCTGACCCACCCCATGACGATCATGAGGTGTTGAACGTGGAGGACTGGGCGGAGATCCGCCGGTTGCACCGGGCCGAGGGGATGACTATTCGGGCCATCGCTCGCAGGCTGGGGATCTCGAAGAACACGGTGAAGAAGGCGCTGGCTGCGCACGAGCCGCCGCGATATGAGCGGGCCGCGAAGGGCTCGATCGTGGATCCGGTTGAACCGCAGATCAGGGCGTTGCTGGCGGAGTTCCCGGAGATGCCTTCGACGGTGATCATGGAACGGGTCGGCTGGCAGCGTGGGAAGACGGTGTTCTTCGAGCGGGTTCAGCAGCTGAGGCCGCTGTTCAAGCCGGTCGATCCAGCATCGCGCACGGAGTATCAGCCGGGTGAGCTGGCGCAGTGTGATCTGTGGTTTCCACCGGTGGACGTGCCGCTGGGCTTCGGCCATGTGGGTCGGCCGCCGGTGCTGGTCATGGTTTCGGGCTATTCGCGGATCCTGGCCGCAAGGATGCTGCCGTCTCGGCAGAGCCCGGACCTGCTGGCCGGGCATTGGGCCCTGATCAGCGGGTGGGGACGGGTGCCGAAGGCGCTGGTCTGGGACAACGAGTCCGCGGTCGGCCAGTGGCGCGGTGGGAAACCGCAGCTGACCGAGGCGATGAACGCGTTCCGGGGAACTCTCGGGATCAAGGTCATCCAGTGCCGCCCCGCCGATCCGGAGTCGAAAGGCCTGGTCGAACGGGCGAATGGCTACCTGGAAACGTCGTTCCTGCCCGGTCGTGCGTTCACCGGTCCGGCGGATTTCAACCTCCAGCTTGGCCGGTGGTTGGTGCGCGCCAACTCCCGTCAGCACCGCAGGCTGGGGTGTCGTCCAGTCGATCGGTGGGAAGCCGATCGATCGGCGATGCTCGGTCTGCCGCCCGTGGCTCCGGTCGTCGGCTGGCGGCTGAGCACGAGATTGCCTCGGGATCACTACGTGCGCCTGGACTCCAACGACTACTCCGTGCACCCCAGCGCGATCGGCCGGCGAGTGGAGATCAGGGCCGGCCTCGAACAGGTCGTGGTCACCCTCTCCGGCGTCGAGGTCGCACGTCACCAACGGTGCTGGGCGGATCACCAGAGCATCACCGACCCCGCTCACGCCGCCGCGGCCGCCGAGCTGAGTCAGACCCGCCGGCTGGTCGCCGTCGCGCCGGCCGAGACCACGGTCGAGCATCGCAGCCTGGACGACTACGACCGCCTCTTCGGCCTCGATGAGAACACCACAGCCGACGTCGCCGACTCGGAAGGGGTCGCGTGATGGCCACCAAAACCGGCAGCAACACAAACAGCCGCAACGTGAACTCTGAGATCGCTTATCTCACCCGCGCGTTGAAAGCGCCTTCGCTGGCCGGTGCGGTCGAGCGACTGGCCGAGCGGGCCCGCTCGGAAGGCTGGTCGCACGAAGAGTTCCTGGCCGCGTGTCTGCAACGCGAAGTCGCCGCCCGCGAGACCCACGGCGGTGAAGGCCGGATCCGCACGGCCCGCTTCCCAGCACGGAAATCCCTGGAAGAGTTCGATTTCGACCATCAACGCTCGCTCAAGCGGGAAACGATCAACCACCTAGTGTTCCGTAATCCTGGTCGGTTTACTTGGTGTTGTTGTCGACAAGGTTCTTGATGTTGATCTGGACGATCCGGACCTTGGCCAGGATTTCGTCGGCGGTTGCGGTCCAGGTGAACGGCTTCGGGTCGGTGTTCCAGTGCTGGATGTAGTCGCGGATGCGCGAGATGAGGATCTTGACCGAGCTGAAGGTGCCGCGCCGGATCGCCTGGCGGGTGATGATCGAGAACCAGTTCTCGATTTGGTTGATCCACGAGGATCCTTTCGGTGTGAAGTGGAAGGTCACCCGCGGGTTCTTCTCGAGCCATGCCTGTACTTCTGGGGTCGTGTGGGTGGAGAGGTTGTCGAGCACGACATGGAAGTCCTTGCCCTGGTGGGGTTTCACGGCTTGCTTGAGGAAGGCCAGGAAATCCGCGCCGTTGCGGGTGGGCTTGCACTCCCCGTAGACCTCACCGGTGCCCACGTTCAGCGCGGCAAAGAGGTTCGTTGTGCCGTGTCGCACGTAGTCGTGAGTGCGTTTCTCGGCCGCACCGAAGGCGATCGGCAGCGCCGGCTGCGTGCGATCGAGGGCCTGCACCTGGGTCTTCTCATCGACGCAGAGCACCACCGCCCCGCCCGGCGGCTCCAGGTACAGCCCAACGATGCCGGCGACCTTGTCGGCGAACTCGGGATCCTTGCTGACCTTGAACGTGCCCTGCCGATACGGCCGCAATCCGTTGTCCCGCCACAGTTTCGCCACATAGTTGTGAGACACGGCCACGCCTTCGGTGCGCTTGATATAGGCGGCCATCTCCCGGCTCGACCAGTGCGACAGCCCCGTCTCACCCGGCGGGCTCGCCAGCGTCAGCGCCAGGATTCGCCCGCGAATCCTGGCAGGAACCTGCTCGCGAGGCGCGGCATGCGACTGATCCAGCAGGCCCGCGATCCCATCAGCGGCATACCGCTGCAGCCACAGATCCACCGTCGGCCGCGACACACCCGCCAACAACGCGACCTCCTTCTTGCGCCTGCCTTCCGCGCACCACAACACAATCCGCGCCCGCGTCGCTACCCGTGCCGGCACATCCCGACTGTTCGTCACGGCCCGCAGCTCGGCTTCCTCACCCGTCGACAGCTCCACAGACCCAGTCAACACGAAGATCAATCAAACCAAAGTAAAGAAACCAGAATTACGAGACACTAGGAACCCTGGATTTCATTGCAGGAAAAGAGAATGTGGTGTTCCTCGGCCCTCCCGGGACCGGCAAGACCCACCTGTCGATCGGGATCGGTATCCGGGCCTGCCAGGCCGGACATCGGGTCGCTTTCGCTACCGCCGCCGAGTGGGTGGCTCGCCTGGCCGAAGCTCACCACGCCGGCACGCTGCAGGACGAACTCATCAAACTCGGCCGCATTCCGCTGATCATCGTGGATGAGGTCGGCTACATCCCGTTCGAAGCCGAGGCCGCGAACCTGTTCTTCCAGCTGGTCTCGTCCCGCTACGAACGGGCCAGCCTGATCGTCACCAGCAACAAGCCCTTCGGCCGCTGGGGCGAGGTCTTCGGCGACGACGTCGTCGCCGCCGCCATGATCGACCGCCTCGTCCACCACGCCGAAGTCATCTCGATGAAGGGAGACAGCTACCGACTCAAAGACCGAGACCTCGGCCGCGTCCCCGCGGCCACCAAGACCAACGACTAAACATCAACAACCCACCCGGGTGGGTCAGCATTCACCCGGAACAGGTGGGTCACGATTCGGGCTCTGGCACGGTTTCCGTGATGGACCCGGGCGTTGCCCGCTGGCCACATAGTTGATCATGTACTCGGTGTGCTGATCTTGGAGTGCTCGGGG
>NZ_JBFAKG010000168.1:0-12430 GCF_040655595.1 Saccharopolyspora sp. NPDC050389 | reverse complement strand
AGCACTCCACGGTCGAGGCGTCCGCGCCTGCCATCAGGGCGCCCGCCGACGTGGAAAAGCCAAGCAGCGCACCGGTTTTGCCGGGTTTCAGGGATTTCCGGTGGTAACTGTCGTTTGTGGACGCCACTGGAGGTCAAGGGGAGCAGATTCGAATCCTGTCGGCCCGACGTTGGAGAAGGCCCGCTGATCGACACGTAAGTCCAGGTCAGTGGGCCTTCCTGCCATTTGTGTTGGAGCGTCCGGCGTCACTTGTCGATCTGGTTCTCGGCTTACGGCGCGGAGCTCATCGGTGCTCCGGGTGCGCGGACGACCGATTGCGCGACCTCCGGCTGACCGCGAAGTAGATCGCGCTCAACACGACGAAGAACGGCACGCCCGCCCACCAGGCGACCGTCAGGTCGTCGATGAACGCGGTGGACACCAGGATCGCCACCAGGAAGAGGATCGCCGCGATTCCGGTGAACGGCGCACCGCGCAGGCGGACCTTCGGCAGTGGCAGGCCCTCGGTCGCGCGGGCTCGCCGGAACGCCAGGTGTGTGATCAGGATGAGGATCCACACCGCCAGGGCGCCGAAGATGGACAGCCCGAACAGCACCAGATACGCGGCGTTGCCCTGCGCGGCCGACAGGACGGTGGCGACGAGCAGTCCGGCTGCGCTGAGCAGCAGCGCGTTGCGCGGCACGCCGCCCTTGCTCAACCGGGCGGTCCAGCGCGGCGCGTAGCCGTGCCCGGCGAGGGAGTGCAGCATCCGCGTGCACAGGTAGAGGTTCGTGTTCGCGCTGGAGAGCGCCGCGGTCAGCACCACGAAGTTCATCACCAGCGCGGCGAACGGGATTCCGGCCGCGCCGAAGACCGTCACGAACGGGCTCTCGGACACCCCGCTGCTCTGCGCGACCGTCGTCCAGGGCACCACCGTCAGCACCAGGGCGATCGCCAGCAGGTAGAACAGCGACAACCGCAGCACCATCTGCCGGGCCGCGCGCGGGATGTCGCGTTCCGGGTTCTCCGACTCGGCTGCGGTCACCGAGACGACTTCGGTGCCGATGAAGCTGAACAGCGCGAACACCATCGCCAGGTACAGGCCGTTCCACCCGTTGGGCAGGAATCCGCCGTGCGCCACCAGGTTGTCGAAGCCGGTGGGCTCGGCGTTCGGCAGCCCGACCGTCACCAGCGCGAGCGCCAGCAGGATGAACACCACGATCGCGGTGACCTTGATCATCGCGAACCAGTACTCGAAGGTGCCGAACAGCCCGACCGCGCCCGCGTTCACCGCGAGGATGAGCACCGAGAACACCACGACGGGCAGCCACAACGGCAGCTGGGGCCACCAGAACTGGGTGTAGATCCCGGCCGCGATCAGCTCACCGCCCACCGCGATCACCTGGATCGTCCAGTACGTCCAGCGCACCACGAATCCCGCCCACGGGCCCAGGTAGCGGTGCGCGATCGCGCCGAAAGCACCCGCGTCCGGGTGCTGGACCACCATTTCGGCCAGTGCCCAGGCGATCACCAGCGCGACCAGCGCGCAGGCGAGGTAGGCGAGCACGGTGGCCGGCCCGGCCTGCGAAATGGCGAGGCTGGAGCCCAGGAACAGGCCGGTGCCGATCGCACCGCCCAGTCCGATCATGGTCACCTGGCGCTGCGTCAGCTGCCGGCGCAGTCCGGTGTCGGACGAGTTGGCGCCGGTCGTGGCACCGGTGGCGCTACCTGGGGTGGAATCCATCTCATTTCCCCGATCTGCGGTAGTCGGCGATGGCCGCGGCGACGGTGTCCACATCGGATTCGTCGTTGTAGAAGTGGAAGGACATCCGCAGCACGGTGCCGCGCGGGCTGGTCGCGATCCGGCGTTCGGCGAGCCATGCGGCGAGTTCGTTCGGTGCGTCGTCGAGGAGCGCGACCTGCGGGCCGCGCGATGCCGGATCGGTCGGCGACCAAAGCCGTTCGCCCGCTGCCAGCAGCTTTTCCTGCAGGCTCTGGGTCAGTCCCCGGACGTGGTTGTGCACCGCCGTCGGGTCCAGGCGGTTGACGAGGTTTAGGCCCGCGTTCGCGCCGTAGGCGGCCGGAATGCTCGGCGTGCCGGTTTCGTAGCGGCTCGCGCGTGCCGGGTAGTCGACCGAGCGCGGATCGAACTCGAACGGGTTCTCGCGGCCGAACCAGCCGGTCAGCTGCGGTGCAACTGCATCCTGCACGCCGCGACGTGCGTACAGGAATGCGATGCCGGGGATGCCCAGCACGTATTTGAGCGCACCTGCGACGAGGAAGTCGCAGCCGAGCTCCTCGACGTCGATGCGGTGCACACCGGCGGCCTGGTACGCGTCGACGAACGTCGTCGCGCCCTGCTCCCTGGCCCGGGAGATCACGTCGTGGACCGGCAGCAGGAGGCCGTTGCGGTAGGACACCAGCGGCACCGACACCAGTTGGGTCCGCTCGTCGATCGCGTCGAGGTAGTCCTCGGTGCGAACCTGTCCGGCTTCGGCCCCGACGTGGACGACTTCGGCTCCCCGGGCGCGCTGCGCGAGCCACACGTGTGCGATGGAGGGGAACTCCATGTCCGTGGTGATGATGCGCGGCCTGTTGGCGTAGGACCTGGTCGACGCCACCTGGAAAGCTCCTTCGGAGGCGTTGGCCAGGACCGCGACCTCGTCAGGCTCGGCTCCGATCAGCTTCGCGAAGCCCCGGCGCGCCTGTTCGACCTGCTGCATCCAGATGTCCCACGGTGCGCCGTGCACATGCATGGAGCGTTGGAATTCGGCGAGGGCGTCGCCGAGCTGGAGGGAGGCGGCTCCCTGGCTGCAACTGGCCAGGTGCACGTTCTCGGTCAGCGACGGGAACGAGGCGCGGAACAGGACCGGGTCGGTGATGGTCTCGGCGGGCAGCGCTGGGGTGGTGTTCACGGTGCGATTTCCTCTGCGGGTGTGCGGATTCGGCCGGGTCAGTAGCTCGGCGGGGTCACCGAGACCAGGAAGGTGGCGGTATCGGTACCCGGGTTGACGAAGCGGTGCGGGACTCGCGAGTCGAAGTAGCAGCTGTCGCCCGGTTCCAGCCGGATCCGGGACTCGCCCACCTCGACCAGCAGCTCTCCCATCTGGGCGAGCACGCACTCCTCGGACGGGTGGCTCCACGGTTCGGCCGAGGACGCGGCACCGGGTTCCAGACAGCCTTCGAGCAGCTCCAAGCGGCCCGAGCCGGGGGAGAGGCGCGTATAGCTGATCCCGCCGTGCGGTGAGCTGACTTTCATCCGCCGCTCGCGGCGGACCACGGCCACCTGCTGGAGGTCCTCATCGGCGAAGAGGCTGAACAGCGGGACTTCCAGCGTTTTCGCCAGGCGGCGCAGGGTTTCCAGGCTGGGGTCGTGGATGCTGCGTTCGACCTGGCTGAGCAGTCCGGTGGACAGGCCGGTGCGTTCGGCCAGCTGCTTGAGGGTGAGGTTGCGCTTCTGGCGCAACTCCCGGAGGTGGGGGCCGATCATGGCTGAGCTCGCGCCTTCGAAGTGGGTGAATTATTTCAGTGAGCATGAAACCGCGTTCGAAGGAAGTCAATAGCGCGGCACCGTCGATCGCCGAGCGTCAGGAGACCCGATGCCGCTCGCGGTGCTGGAACGCAACGGAACGCGGTCCGTGCCGATTCGCGCGATGTTGCTTGCGCTGCAGCAGAAGCGCAGGGCCGAGATCCGCCGGTCCCGGGGTATACATCGTCCTGCTGCAGCGGCTGTTTTGAGAACCCGCTTGCGCAGTGGTGCATCTCCGCTGCCTGGAGTGGAGTGAACGGCCTGTTCGCCACGATAGGCGAGGTGAACGGTCCATTCGCTTCATCCACCCGGCGTCAGTGGGCACCGCTGGTGTGGAGTGAACGGACCGTTCGTCCCGATAGACGGGGCGAACAGGCCGTTCGCCTCGACAGCCCTAGGCGGACAGGCGGCTTCACCGCTCCGAAGGCACAAGTCGGCCTACCACGACTCCGCGCCACCACATCTCGAGCAGCTTCTACAGGTTTGCCGCTCGAGCGACGAGAGTCCGTGAGGTCAGTGGCCGCGGAATGCTTCGACGAGCCACCAGGCTCCTTCGCCGGGGGCGATCTTGGCGTCGATCAGCAGCGGCGTGGCACGCGGTCCGGCCAGCCAGTCGCGCACCGGCGCGAGGTCCGCTTCGGTGCGCACCGTGACTCCGATGCAGCCGAAGCCGCGCGCGGCTTCGGCGAGGTCGGTGTCCGGGAACTCGACGGTGTCCAACCGGTGGCCATCCGGGCCGAAGTGGTGGACCTCCGCGCCGTAGGCGTGGTCGTTGTAGACCACGATCACCATCGGCAGGCCGAGCCGGACCGCGGTTTCCAGTTCGGCGATGCCCATCAGCGCGCCGCCGTCGCCGAGCGCGGCGACCGGCAGCCGGTCCGGGCTGGCCAGCGCGGCGCCGATGGCGGTGGCCAGCCCAAGGCCGATGGATTGGAAGGCCTGGGTGAAGCAGAAGCCGTGCTCGTCGGGCACCCGCAGGAACATGCTCGGGTAGCCCATGAAGTTGCCGGAATCCACCGCCAGCACCCGCTCTTCGGGCAGCATCCCGTCCAGGGCGATGGTCAGCGCGCGGGGGTCGATGGCGTCCGGTGTGGATTCGTCGGCGAATTCCACGTCGCGCCAGGAGCCTTCCCCGGCGATCCGCTCCCGCACCGCCGGATCGCGGTAGCCGGCGAGCAGCACGCCGCGGTCGGCGAGTTCGGCTCGGGTCGCCTCGGCGGTCGCGGCGGCGTCGCCGAGCACCCCGAGGTCGACCGGGCGGTGCGCGCCGATCGCTTCGCTGTCGAGATCGACCTGCACCAGCGTGCATCCGGGGCCGATCAGGTTGCCGTGCCGCATGGTCCACATGTTCAGGGCGGTGCCCCAGCCGACGATGAGGTCGGCTCCGGAGATCAACTCGGCGGCCAGCGGCGTGGCGAATCCGCCGGAGACGTCCAACGACCACGGGTCGTCGTGGAACAGGCCCCGCGCCACCGCCGAGGTGGCCAGCAACGCCCCACAGGCCTCGGCCAGCGCCCGCAGCTCGGGTCCGGCATGCCGGGAACCGCGACCGGCGATGAAGACAGGCCGCTGCGCGGTGGCCAGCCGGTCGACCAGTTCCCGCACGGCGGCGGCGGACGGCGCGACCGGACTCAGCGCCGGTAGTTGCGGAACGGGCGGTTCGCCGTCGAACTCCGCCGCCTGGACGTCCAGCGGCAGGTTCAGCACTACGGTCTGCCGGCCCTCGGTGGCCAGCCGGAACGCCCGCACCACGTCGTCGACGGCGGTGGCGGCGCTGTGCACCCGCTCCGCGCGGGCGCCGACGGCGGTGGCCAGCGCATCCTGGTCGATCCGGAAGTTCGAGCGGATCGCGGCGGAGGCCGTCTCCGCGGCGAGCACGAGCAGCGGGGTTCGGCTCTTGGCCGCTTCGGTGATGCCGGTGAGCGCATTGGTCAACCCGCAGCCCTGGTGCACCGAGAGCACCCCGATGCGGCCGCTGGTGCGCGCATAAGCGTCGGCCATCGTCGCCGCGCCGCCCTCGTGCCGGGCGGCCACGAACCGCGCACCGGCGGCGACCAGCGCGTTGGTGACGTGGAAATTGCCGCTGCCGACTACGCCGAAGACGTGGTCGGCGCCCAGTGTGGCCAACGTGCGGCCGACGACCTCGGCGACGTTCATTTCGTTCCTTCCCGTTCTGTCAGTCCTGCTCGACCAGCGCCAAGACCCTCGTCGGGCTGCCCGAGCCGTTGACGATCGGCAGCGGCGCGGCGATCAGCACCGCTCCGGTCGGTGGCAGCTGCGCGAGGTTCTGCAGCTGGGTGAGGCCGTACTTGTCGGCACCGAGCAGCAGCGAGTGGCAGGGGAATGCCGGTTCGAAGGTGGGCGCCAGCCCGGCGTCGGTGCCCACCGTCTCCACGCCGATGCCGATCAGGTCGCTCTCCTCGGCCAGCCAGCGGGCGCAGTCCGGTGAGATCCCCGGGGTGTGCGAGCCGCTGTCGTCGGCGTTGAGGAACTCCGCCTGGTCGTTGCTGCGCGCGTCCCAGCCGGTTCGCAGCAGCAGCCAGCCGCCTTCGGGCAGGGGGCCGTGCGCGGATTCCCACTCGCGGATGTGCTCGATCTCCAGCAGGAAGTCCGGATTGTCGGCGACCTGCGCGGAGCAGTCCAGCACCGCGGCCGGGCCGATCAGCTGCCGCGGCGGGACCGAGGCGACGTCGAGGCCGTCGCGCCCGGTGATCCAGTGCACCGGCGCGTCGAAGTGGGTGCCGGTGTGCTCCCCGGTGTGAATGTTGTTCCAGTACCAGGCGGGGCCGCGGTCGTCGTACCGGCTGATCTCCTCCAGGCTGAAGCCGATGGTGTTGGCGAACGGCTCTGGCAGCTGCAGGACGGGCACTTCGGACGTCAGGCGCGCGGTCAGGTCGATGACGCTGATGCGGCCGGACGTCAGCGCCCGCAGCAGTTCGTTGAGGACGGCCACGTTCTTCGCCTCCGAATTCCGGGAGTGGGACGACGTGCGGGATCCTACTTCGCGCCCGAGGCGCTGCCAACGGATCGGGAATTGCCCGGAGCGGCAATGGATTTGGGTCCTGCGGTGGAAGTGGCACTGTGGATCGAGCCGAACTGCGCGACCGCTGTTATCGTGTTCGCGTGACGACGGACATCGTGACGGATGGCGCATCGGTGGACGATGCCGTGGTCGGCGAACTGACCGGCCGCGGCATGCAGCCCAGGCAGCTGATCGTCACCATCTACGGCCTGTACGCGCGGGAGGCCGGTGGCTGGCTGTCGGTGGCGTCGTTGGTGCGGCTCCTCGCCGATCTCGGCGTCGACGAGCCCGCGGTGCGCTCGTCGATCTCGCGGCTGAAGCGGCGCGGCATCCTGCTGGCCGAGCGGCGCGGCGGCGCGGCCGGCTACGAACTGTCCGGTGCCGCGCTGGAGATCCTGCGGGAAGGTGACGAGCGGATCTTCCGCCGGGAGCGCGCCACCCTCGCCGAGGGCTGGGTGCTGGCGGTGTTCTCGGTCCCGGAATCCGAACGGCAGAAGCGGCACGTGCTGCGCACCCAGCTGACGCGCCTGGGCTTCGGCACCGCCGCACCGGGCGTGTGGATCGCCCCGGCCGACCTGCGGGACGCGGCGAGCAGCGTCCTGCGGCGCTACGAGCTGGCCGGCTACGCC
Organism: Saccharopolyspora sp. NPDC050389; assembly: GCF_040655595.1. Lineage (NCBI taxonomy): Bacteria > Bacillati > Actinomycetota > Actinomycetes > Pseudonocardiales > Pseudonocardiaceae > Saccharopolyspora > Saccharopolyspora sp. NPDC050389. Next base: position 5,271 of record NZ_JBFAKG010000168.1, on the reverse strand, counting down.
GATCTGTTCCACGCAGAGCACCTCGCTTTCGGTGATCTGCGGACCAAGGTGGCCCAGTGGTGGGACCTGGAGCAGCTGCAGCAGCTCTACGGCGAGTTCATCGGGGTGCACCAGCCGGTGCTGAAGCGGTGGCGGCGGCGCCGGGCGCCGCGCGGGCCGGAGGCCTTCGCCGACTACGTTCGGGTGCTCACCGACTGGCGCCGGTTGCCCTACCTCGATCCCGGGCTGCCTGCCGATCTGCTGCCGAAGGACTGGAACGGGACGGTGGCCGCGGAGGTCTTCTTCGAGCTGAAGTCCCTGCTGGAGCAGCAGGCCCACGAGCACGTCGAAGCCGTCACGGCGCGTTGATCGGTTCGGCGGGGATCGCGGCGGTGCCCTTGATCTCGACCAGCGCCTCGGCGTCCCAGAGGCGCTGCACGCCGATTCCGGCCATCGCCGGATAGTCCCGTCCGGCGAGTTCGCGCCACACCGCGCCGATTTCCCGGGCGTGCTCGCGGTAGTCGTCCACGTCCACGATGTAGACCGTCAGCTCGGTCACCTGTTCCGGGCGACCTCCGGCGGCACGCAGCGCGGTGAGCAGGTTGCCCAGCGCCTGGCGGAACTGCGCGACGACGCCGTCGCCGACGATCTTGCCGTCGGCGTCGAGCGCGGTCTGGCCGGCGAGGAACACCAGGCGGCAGTCCGAGGCCACGACGGCGTGGCTGAAACCCGCCGGGCGGGCCAGTTCCGCGGGGTTGATCCGTTCGATGGTCATGATTGAACCGCTCCTCCGTCCACAGTGATCCCTTGCCCGCTGATCGCGGCGTTGCGCACGCACAACTCCACGACGTCGGCGACTTCTCCCGGGCTGATCAGCCGCCCGATGGGCTGCCGGTTCTCCAGCGCGCTGCGGGCCTGCTGCGCGCTCCGCCCGGTCTTGGCGGTGATGTTGTCGATGGTGCGTTCGGTCATCGGCGTGTCGACGAAACCGGGGCACACGGCGTTGACCGTGACACCTGTCCTGGCCAGCTCCGCGGCGGCCGAGCGCACTAGTCCGAGCACGCCGTGCTTGCTGGCGGTGTAGGCGCTGACGTAGGGGTCGCCGCGCTTGGCGGCCATCGACGCGATCACCACGATCCGGCCGAAGCCGCGTTCGACCATCGCCGGAACCGCTCGGCGCAGGAAGCGGAACGGCGCGGTCAGGTTGATCTGCAGGGCGCGTTCCCAGTCGTCGTCGGTCGTCGCGGTCAGCGGTGCCGAGGTCGCGGTGCCCGCGTTGAGCACCAGGACCTCGACCGGTCCCCATTCGCGTTCGACCGCTTCGAAAACCCGGTCCGGGGCCTGCGCGTCGGCGAGGTCGGCGGGCAGGTCGAGCGCCGGTCCGGGCAGCTGCGCGGCGACCTCGGTGAGCTCCCCGGCGCTTCGCGCGGTGAGTGCGACCCGGTTGCCGGACTCGGAAAGTCGCTGGGCGATGGCGCGACCGATGCCCCGGCCGGCTCCGGTGACCAGGCAGTTTCTCGTCGTCACGGAAGCGATATTACGCAAAATTGACGGTCGTGCGCAACGCGGCATACTCTGCCGGGAGTGGAACCGACGGAAGGAGCCCGCGGTGCGCATCGCGGTCATCGGTGGCGGTCCAGGCGGTTTGTACTTCTCCGCACTGCTGCGGCAGCTCGGCCCGGAGCACGAGATCGCGGTGTGGGAGCGCAACGCGCCGGACGACACCTTCGGATTCGGTGTGGTGTTCTCCGACGAGACCCTCGGCGGCATCGAGCACGCCGACACCGGGATCTTCCATGCAATGCAACGGGAATTCGCCAGGTGGGACGACATCGACGTGCACCACCGGGGCGCCTCGTTCACCTCCGGCGGCCACGGCTTCGCCGCGATGAGCCGCAAGCGGCTGCTGCGCATCCTGCAGGAGAGGTGCCGCGAACTGGGCGTGGCGCTGCACTTCCAGGCCGAGGCGCCGGACATCGAGCAGCTGTCCGCCGACTACGACCTGGTGATCGCGGCCGACGGCGCCAACTCGGCGGTGCGCGCCCGGTACCCGGAGGCCTTCCGGCCCAGCGTGGAAACCGGGCGGTGCAAGTACATCTGGCTGGGCACGGACCTGGTCTTCGACGCCTTCAAGTTCGTCATCCAGGACACGCCCCACGGCATCATGCAGCTGCACGGCTACCCCTACAGCCGCGATGCCAGCACCTTCATCGTGGAACTGCACGAGGACGTCTGGCAGCGCGCCGGGTTCGCCGACTTCGCCGCCTCGGCGTCGACCAGACCCGGAGACAGCGACGAGAAATCCATCGAGCTGATCCGCGAGCTGTTCGCCGACACGCTGGCCGGTCACGAGGTCTTCGCCAACAACTCGAAGTGGCTGAACTTCCGGACGGTGCGCTGCGAGTCGTGGCGGCGCGGCAACGTCGTGCTGCTCGGCGACGCCGCGCACACCGCGCATTTCTCCATCGGCTCGGGCACGAAGCTGGCCATGGAGGATGCGCTGGCGCTGGTGGCCTGCCTGCACGAGCAGCCCTCGATCGACGGCGCGTTGGAGGCGTACGAGGCGGAGCGGCGCGCGGTGGTGACTTCGACGCAGCGCGCGGCGCAGGCCAGCTTGGAGTGGTTCGAGAGCATCGGCCAGTACGTGCACCAGGATCCCGAGCAGTTCGCCTTCAACCTGCTCACGCGCAGCCGCCGCGTCACCTACGACAACCTGCGGCTGCGCGACCCGGAGTTCGTCGCCGGGATCGACACCTGGTTCGCCGGCGCGGGCGAGGTCCGGCCGCCGATGTTCCAGCCGGTGCGGCTCGGCCCGCTGGAGCTGAACAACCGCGTGGTCGTCTCGCCGATGGACATGTACAGCGCGGTCGACGGGGTGCCGGGCGACTTCCACCTGGTGCACCTCGGCGGCAAGGCCCTCGGCGGTGCCGGGCTGGTGATGACCGAGATGGTGTGCGTGTCCGAGCAGGGGCGGATCACGCCGGGCTGCGCGTGCCTGTGCACCCCGGAGCAGGAGGCGGCCTGGCGGCGGGTGGTGGATTTCGTGCACGAGAACACCGCCGCGAAGATCGGCGTCCAGCTGGGGCATTCGGGTCGCAAGGGTTCGACGAAGCTGATGTGGGATGGCATCGACGAGCCGTTGGACGAGGACAACTGGGAGGTCGTCGGCCCCTCGCCGCTGCCGTACTCCACGGAGAACCAGACGCCGCGCGAGCTGACCGCGGCCGAACTCGCGGAGATCAAGCAGCAGTTCGTCGCCGCCGCGCAAGCAGCGGCGCGGGCCGGCTTCGACGTGCTCGAACTGCACTGCGCCCACGGCTACCTGCTGTCGTCCTTCATCTCCCCGCTGACCAACCAGCGCACCGACGACTACGGCGGATCGCCGGCCAACAGGCTGCGGTTCCCGCTGGAGGTCTTCGACGCGGTCCGCGAGGTGTGGCCGGCCGACCGGCCGATTACGGTGCGGATCTCGGCCACCGACTGGTACGAGGGCGGGGTGGACGCCGACGAGGCGGTGCGGATCGCGCGCGCGTTCGCGGAGCACGGCGCGGCGGGCATCGACGTCTCCACCGGGCAGGTGGTCAAGGCCGAGCGTCCGGCGTTCGGCCGGAGCTACCAGACGCCGTTCGCCGACCGGATTCGCAACGAGGTCGCGCGCGAGCACGACATCGCGGTGATCGCGGTCGGCGCGATCTCCTCCCACGACGACGTGAACTCGCTGATCCTGGCCGGCCGGGCCGACCTGTGCGCGGTCGGCCGAACCCACCTGTTCGATCCACAGTGGACTCTGCATTCGGCGGTGGAGCAGGACTACGACGGCCCCGGTGCGGTGTGGCCGAAGCAGTTCCGGGCCGGCCGGCGCAAGCCGCAGACCGGGCGCACCGACGGACCGAAACCCCGCCTGGAACTGATCCGCAGCGGCGGCCAGGTCACCGCCCACGCGCGCTGGAACCCCGCCGAGGAAGGGATGGAATGAGCACCTTCGCACTCACCGCGCAGCAGCGCGAGTTCGTCGAACGGGTGGGGCGGGTCGCCGCCGAACAGCTGCGACCCGTGGCAGAGGCCGGCGCGCCCGGCTCGGTCAACCGGGAACTGATCAAGGCGATGGGGGAGCAGGGCCTGCTGGCCAAGCTCTTCCCCGGCGGTGCGGGATCGCGGGAGGCGGCTTCGCTGGACCTCTGCCTGCTGCGCGAGTCGCTGGCACGCGTGTGCACCGAGGCCGAGACCGCGCTGGCGTTGCAGGGGCTGGGCAGCTACCCGGTGTTGCAGTCCGGCCAGGACGAGCAGGTGCGGCGCTGGATTCCGGCGGTCGCGGCAGGGGACGCGGTCGCGGCGTTCGCGCTCACCGAGCCCGAGGCCGGGTCCGACGCCGCCGCGCTGGAACTGGCCGCCGACCCGGACGGCGACGGCTGGCGGCTGACCGGGGAGAAGATCTGGATCTCCAACGCGCCGGAAGCCGATTTCTACACGGTGTTCGCCCGCACGAAAGCCGGCGCCGGAGCCAGGGGAGTGAGCGCCTTCGTGGTGCCCGCCGACCGCCCAGGCCTGTCCGGTGAGCACCTGGACATGATCAGCCCGCACCCGATCGGCCGGCTGACCTTCGACGGTGTCCGGGTGCACCGCGCGGAGCTGCTGGGCGAGCAGGACAGGGGCTTCCGGGTGGCGATGCGCACCCTGGACCTGTTCCGGCCCAGCGTCGGCGCCTTCGCGGTGGGCATGGCGCAAGCGGCCCTGGACGCGGCGGTCGAGCACGCCGGAGAGCGCCGAGCCTTCGGCGGAACGCTCAAGGACCTCCAAGCCGTGTCGCACCCGCTGGCGGAGATGGCCGCCCGGACCGAGGCGGCCCGCCTGCTGGTCTACTCGGCGGCAGCGGCTTACGACGCGGGCGAGCAGAACCTGGCCGGACGCTCGGCGATGGCGAAGCTCTTCGCGACGGAGACGGCCCAGTACGTGGTGGACGCGGCGGTCCAGATCCACGGAGCCCGAGCGCTCCACAAAGGACACCTGCTCGAACACCTCTACCGAGAGGTCCGAGCTCCCCGAATCTACGAAGGCGCCTCGGAAGTCCAACGCACCATCATCGCCCGCGACCTCTACCGCTGACCCGAGTAAAAGGTGCTGTTGACCGGGCTGGAGCTTCACGGTTCGATGTTTCTGCTGGTAACGGGGCCGTGAGTACTTTGGGTCGCTATGGCAGCCTGTCATGTCTCAGGACCTCACGGACAGTTTTGTCTCACGACGTCGTGGACAGTTTGGGTGTGAGTCGTTGGTAGCGGACGCTGCGGTCCAGTG
>NZ_JBFAKG010000167.1:0-12479 GCF_040655595.1 Saccharopolyspora sp. NPDC050389 | reverse complement strand
TGAACGCGCCCTCCGCGCCGGACCGGCCGAGCTCGAACGGCAGGATCTGCAGCGTCACCGCGGACATGGCCGTCGCATCGAGCAGGAACTGGATCGACGCGCTCGCCGAAGTCACCCCGGAACCCGGCGCGCTGGCCAAGGACAACCGCGCCTTCCTGCAGCGGGTCACCCGGTACCTGGCCGGAACCGTCGGCGTCGACCAGTTCCTGGACTGCGGATCGGGCTTGCCGACGCTGGAGAACACCCACGAGGTGGCGCAGCGGGTCAACTCGGATGCGGCCGTCGTCTACGTCGACAACGATCCGACCGCCATCGTGCACGGCCGCGCCCTGCTCGTGGAGAACGACAGCACGCACTTCGTCGCGGCCGACATCACCGAGCCGCAGCACCTGCTCGCCGAGCGGCCCGTCGCCAGGACGCTGGAATGGTCCCGGCCGATCGCGCTGTTCCTGTTCAGCACGCTGCACCACATCGCCGACGAGGACCGCCCGCAGGAGTTGATGGCGCACTACATCGACGCGCTGCCGGCCGGTTCTTACGTTGCGATCAGCCACTTCTGCCGTCCCGAGGACGCCGAGGCGGCCCGGCTGGCCGACCTGATGGAGCAGGCGTACCTCGGCGCGATGGGCAGCGGCTGGTTCCGGTCCCGCGAGGAGATCGAGCGCTACTTCGGCGGGCTCGAACTGCTGGCACCGGGGCTGGTGCCGGTGGCGACGTGGTGGCCGGACGGGCCGGGGGCGCCGGTGAACGCCTTCCACCGCTTGCTGATCGGCGGCGTCGCCCGCAAACCCTGACCGGCCGCAGGCGCTTTCGGGCCGTCAGTACTCGATGGTCTGGACCGAGGTCGGGTGGTCGTGCCAGGTCGCGATCACGGACGAACCGTGCTGGCCGGCGGTGAACTCCACCCGCAGCCAGCCGACGGCCTGGTCCCAGGTCTGCACCGTGTAGCCGGGGCGCGGCGTCGCGGAGACCAGCTTCGCGCCGCCGGCGTGCACTGAGAGCACGACCTTGCCACCTTTGGCCTCGTAGGTGCGCACGTCACCGGCGTCGGCGGTCCGCGACGGGGTCGGAGTCCGCTTCGGCGTCGGGGTGTCCACTGTGGTCGGCGATGGTTCGGGGCTCGGCTCCGTCGTCGTCGGCGGGGGCGGCGGGGCCGTCGTGCCCGGCTGGACCAGCGGAATCGCGTCGGGCGGCTCGAACACCGCGCCGCGGATGACGTCGCGGACGCCGAGCCAGGACAACGTGACTGCGGCGGTGGTCGCGGCCAACCACACGCCGATGTAGGCGACCGCTCGTTTCATGCGCACGGGTTTACCCGACTGCGGCGCGTAATGCCTCCCTGGGGTGCGGGATTCGGCGGCGCCGAACGTCGGCCGCCGCTCGCGGTGCGGCGCAGCCCGCCCGCGGACCGGAAGGCGAAGAACTCTCACAGTCCCCGTATCGTCCCCGGCATGGCTGTGGTTCTGGTTGTCGAGGACGATCCAGTGGTGCGGGCGGCGATGATCCGGGACTTGACCGCGCGGGACTGGGTCGTTCGCAGCGTCGGAACCGCCCTGGCATCGTTGCGTGAAGTAGCCGAGCACCCACCGGACGTCATCATCCTCGACCTCGGCCTGCCCGACCTCGACGGCGGCGAGACGCTCAAGATGATCCGCGGCGTCTCCAACGTGCCGACCATCGTGGCGACCGCCCGCGACGACGAGAGCGAGATCATCCGCCTGCTCCGCGCGGGCGCGGACGACTACATCGTCAAGCCGTTCTCCAGCGAACACCTCAACGCCCGCATCGAAGCGGTGCTGCGCCGCGCCCGCGGGGCGCAGCCGGCGCAACTGCTGGAGGTTGCCGGGCTGCGCATCGACCTCGGCAGCCGGGTCTCGACGCTGGACGGCGCCGAGCTGGAGCTGACGCGGCGCGAGTTCGACCTGCTGGCCTACCTCGCGGCCCGGCCCGGCCGGGTGGTGCCGCGCCGCGAACTGCTCGCCCAGGTGTGGCGGCAGTCCTACGGCGACGACCAGACCATCGACGTCCACCTGTCCTGGCTGCGGCGCAAGCTCGGCGAGAGCGCCGCCGAACCCCGATTCCTGCACACCGTGCGGGGCGTCGGCGTGAAGCTCGTGGAACCGGAATGAGGCGCACGATCGTCCTGGTGGCGCTGGCGGTGACCTCGATGGTCGCCCTGGCGTTCCTCATCCCGCTCGGCCTGATGATCAAGGAGATGGCTCGCGACCAGGCGATGTCCGGCGCCGAACGGCAGGCCGTCGCGCTGGCGCCGGTGCTGGCCACCACGACCGATCACGACCTGGTCGGCAAGGCGGTCGCCAGCACGCGCGCCGGGCAGTCCGGCCGGCTCGCCGTGTACCTGCCGGACGGCGGCGTGGTGGGCTCGGGTCGGGTCGGCGCGGGAGATGTGAACCTGGCGATGGCCGACGTGCGGACCTCCAGCGTGGAAGTGGCAGGCGGCACGGCGTTCGTGCAGCCCATCGCGCTGGACGGCGGGCGCACCGCGCTGGCCGAGGTCTTCGTGCCGGCCGCGGACCAGACCCGCGGGGTGTTGCGGGCCTGGCTCGTGCTCGGCGCCGTCGGGCTGGTCCTGGTCGTCGGGTCGCTGCTGGTCGCAGACCGGCTGGCGGCCCGCGTGGTGCGCGCGACCACCCGGCTCGCGGAAGCCTCGTCCGCGCTCGGCGCCGGCGACCTCAGCGTCCGGGTGCATCCCAGCGGCCCGCCCGAACTGGTGGAGGCGGGCCGCGCGTTCAACACCATGGCCGACCGGGTTCGCCAACTGCTCGCCGCCGAGCGCGAGATGGCCGCCGACCTCTCGCACCGGCTGCGCACCCCGCTGACGGCGCTGCGGCTCAACGCAGAGGCGCTGGGCGACGACCAGGCCGCCGACCAGACCCGGGTGGCGATCGACCGGCTGGAACGCGAGGTGGACCTGGTGATCACCAGCGCCCGCCGTTCCGGGCCGAGCGAGGAAGCCGACTGCGACGTCGCGGAACTGCTGCGCGAGCGGCTCGGGTTCTGGTCGGCGCTGGCCGAGGACCAGCAGCGGCCGTGGAGCCTGCGCGGTGCGGAGGGCGAGGTCCACGTCCCGGTGCCGAGAGCGGAGCTTGCCGCGTCGGTGGACGCCGTGGTGGGCAACGTCTTCCGGCACACCCCGGAACGGACGGAATTCGTGGTGTCGGTGCAGCAGAAAGACGGCGTGGTCGGGGTGATCGTGGAGGACGCCGGGCCCGGGGTGGCGGAGTCTTCCGACGCCGTGCAGCGCGGGCGCAGCAGCGCCGGATCGACCGGCCTCGGCCTGGACATCGCCCGCCGGGTCGCCGAATCCACCGGGGGACGGCTCGCGATCGACCGCTCCAGCCTCGGCGGCGCCCGGGTGTGCATGTGGCTGTGGCAGCGCCCGGCGGCGCCGAAGCCCACCCGCCGCCGCGACCGTCGCCGACGCACCCGCGAAGCGTTCTGGCTGGCCTGACCGGAGAAGATCGTTCCGCGCCGGGCGACCGGGAGGGTTGATCGTCGGTGCCGGTGGTTACCCTCGCTGGCGTGCTGACTGTTTCGACCGTGAACGTCAATGGCCTGCGCGCCGCCGCGAAGAAGGGCTTCGTGGAGTGGCTCGCTGCCACCCGAGCCGACGTGATCTGCCTGCAGGAGACCCGCGCGGAGCCTGAACAGCTCACGCCGGAGGTCCGGGAACCCGCCGGCTGGCACACCGTGCTGGCCCCGAGCTCGGCGAAGGGCCGCGCCGGAGTGGCGGTGTACAGCCGCGCCGAGCCGGAGGCGGTGCGCATCGGCTTCGGCTCGGCGGAGTTCGACGAGAGCGGCCGGTACGCGGAGATCGACCTGCCGGGCCTCGTGGTCGCGAGCCTCTACCTGCCCAGCGGCGACGTCGGCACCCCGCGCCAGGACGAGAAGGAACGCTTCATGAAGGAGTTCCGCGCGTACCTGGACGACCTGCGCGAACGAGCCGCAGCGGAGGGCCGGGAGGTGCTGGTCTGCGGCGACTGGAACATCGCGCACCAGCAGATCGACCTGAAGAACTGGAAGTCGAACCAGAAGGAAGCGGGCTTCCTCCCGGAGGAGCGGGCCTGGCTGACGGAGCTCTTCGAGAGCGGCTACGAGGACGTGGTCCGGAACCTCCACCCGGAAGGCCCGGGCCCGTACTCCTGGTGGTCCTACCGAGGCAAGGCCTTCGACAACGACTCCGGCTGGCGCATCGACTACGTCGTCAGTTCGCCCGACCTGGCAAGCCGCTGCACGGATGCGTACGTGGAGAGGGCCGAGAGCTACGACCAGCGCTGGAGTGACCACGCCCCGGTAACCGCCGTGTTCGATCGTTAGCGTCAGACGGGCCCACCTGGTGCGACGTGCACCGGAGCGACCGTGACCAGCCAGGTCTGATCGGGCACAATCGACCTCGGGAGGTGACGGTTGTGCACGAGTTGATCGAAGCGAAACGCAGCGAGATCGAAGAGCTCTGCCGCTTGCTCTCGGTGCGTCGCCTCGACCTGTTCGGCTCGGCTGTGGGGGACTCGTTCGATCCTGCGTCCAGCGATGTTGATGTGCTGGTCGACTTTGATGTTGGTCCGGGGTTCGACTACTTCAGCACCTACTTCGATCTGAAGGAGGGGCTGGAGCGGATCCTCGATCGCCCGGTCGACCTCGTGAGCGCCACGAGCATTCGCAATCCCTATTTCAAACAGCACGTGCTGGACAGCAGGGAACTCCTCTATGCGGCGTGACGCTCGTGCCTACCTCTGGGATGCGCTTCAGGCAGCGGAATTGCTGAGCGACTTCAGCAAGGGCGAGGATTACGCCGGCTATCAAGCGAACCCCATGCTGCGTTCTGCTGTCGAGCGCCAGTTCGAGATCATCGGCGAAGCTCTGAACCAACTGTCAAAGGTGGATTCCGCGCTTGCCGCGCAGGTGCCGGATCTCGGTCGTATCGTGGCATTCCGCAACATCCTCATCCACGGGTACGCGACAGTCGACGATGCCCTGGTTTGGCAAGTCCTCACCGAGAGGCTCCCCGGGCTGGCTCGTGTCCTGCGGCGGCTCTTGGAACGCTGAGGGCGTTCCGCCGTTCTGGCTTCAACCGGCTGGTGCATCGACTACCAGGTGGCGACCGAAGCCCTGGCGAAGCGAACGGCGTCGGCGGTGGTCGAGCGCGCGGAGTCCTACGACCAGCGCTGGTCCGACCACACGTCGGTCATGGTTGTGTTCGACTTCTGATCGTTTCGCGTCGACCCGGACGTTGCGATTTCCAGGACTCCCAGGCCAGTCCGATCGCTATGAGGACGACGATGCTGATCAGGACCAGCGACGCCGTCGCGGACTCCTGTCCTGAGAGCTCCGCCGCGTTCCGGAAGGTCTCTCCGGCGCCGTTGAATGCGAAAGCTGCGGCACCGCAACCGAAGACGAGCCCGGCGACAGCGACGACGACGGTGACGGTCTTGCCGATGCCGTTCGGCAGGAATCGAGCGAGACCGGCGCACAGCAAGCCGGCGATGACGACATCGGCAACGGCGACGCCCAATATGGCGCCGCTGAGCAAGTCAGTGTCCCCGTAGCTCTCGAAGTACCCCCAAGTGGGGCCGGCATCGGGGAGTCCTGCGATGCCGAGCGCGGTGATGATCGCCATCAGCGCGGCAACGCCTTTGGGCTGCCACCTCTTCGGCTTTTCGTGCGTCGGGAGGATCTTGGTGCCGCGCTGCACGTGGACCTTGGTTGCGGGCTGCTCACCTGCCATGGTCAGCGCCTCGGCGACCGTCGGCCTGCGGTCCGGGTCCTTGTCCAGCAGCCGGGTGATGAGCTGCGTGAGCGGTCCGGTTCGTCGCGGTGCCGGGGCCTCCTCCAGCAGTACTGCGGCCAGCGTCGCTTCCTGGGTACCGCGCCGGAACGGCGAGACGCCCACGACGGCCTGGTAGAGGGTCACGCCGAGGGAGAACAGATCGCTGGCGGGAAGTCCATCGGTGCCGCGCAACCGCTCGGGCGCCGTGTACTCCGCCGAGCCGATGAACATCCCGGTGGCGGTCAGCGCGGTGTCGGTGTGGCGGATCGCGGTCCCGAAGTCGGTGAGCAGGACCTTCCCGTCCTCGGCGAGCATGACGTTGGCCGGTTTGATGTCGCGGTGCACAACACCTTCCCGGTGTGCTGCGCCCATCGCCGTCAGCAGCGCCGTAGCCACTTCGGCCGCCCTGTCCGCCGGAAGCGGCCCGTGCTGCTCGATGTGCTCGCTCAACGAGCAGCCGTCGACCAGTTCCATGACGATCCAGGGAAGGCCGTCCTCGACGACGACATCGTGGATCGCGACGATGCCGTCGTGCTTGCGCAACCGGGCGGCGTTGCGGGCCTCGCGAGTGGCACGCGCTAGCCGCTCGGCCCGTTCGGTTTTCGACATCCCCGGCGGCAGCTGCATTTCCTTGATCGCAACGTCGACGTCGAGGGTCTCGTCGCGGGCCCGCCAGACCCGCCCGAAACCACCGGACCCCAGCTCGGCGGCCAGCCGGTAGCGTCCGCCGACCACGTCACCGGACCGTCTCGAAGGCATGACCGTCTCCCGCCCGTCGCGCTCGGCACGACAGTTGATCACTGTACCGCCACCGGCATGAGCATCTCGTCCGTTCGCTCGGCCTGGCCGGAACGCGAGGGCGGCCGCTCGACCTCGGCGAGTCGACTTGTCCGAGGACGCTTCGCCGACCTGAACCCGTCAAGCCGTAGGGGCTGACCATCGGCGTAGCTCGGGCTTCTCTGCGCCCTCGCCGTAGGTTCCGGCCAACACGCTGCTGATCAGCAGTTCGAAGCGGATGTAGCGGTCCTGTGCCGGGAATCCTCCTGCCGCCAGCTCTTCTCCAAGAGCGTCGTCGTTGATGATGCGTTGAGCGATGCCTCGCAAGGAGAATTCGCCGCCGGTGCCGTGGTCGTCGTCGACCGTCGCGTGCAGGGCGAAGCGGGGATCACGCGCCAGGTCCGCACCCTTGGGCGAGGTTGGGTACATGTAGAGGACGAGGTGCCCGCGAACGACCTTCGGGCTGACCGGATGCACTCGCGCCGAACCGTCGCGCCGCACGGTCCCGAGGTAGCAGGGGCCTGCCTGCAGGCGCTGCCGTCCGAAATCGCCGAGTTCCGGCGCGGCCGCCTCGAACTCCTGCCACCGGACCGCCTGAACTGTTCCCATCCTGGATTCCCTTCCTGTGCTCGATTTCCGCCCGCAGCCTGAACCTTCACGCATGGTTCCTCGGCATGCGCCGATGATGGGACCAGACACCACTGTGCCGGTGTCGATTTCGCGCGAAACCGACCAGCCCGTCGGGCTGGTCGAGCCGATGCCGTCCCGCACGGTGCCGACCGATCAAGACTGCGTGAGGGTGTTCTGCCGGGCCGCGATCCACCAGCGGTTCTGTTCCTTGACCAGGACGTAGAGGGCGATCATCGCGGGATCGACGTCGATGAGTTCGCCATCGGGCTTGGTGGCCCGCGCGTTCTTGTGCGCGATGGCGACGTCGGGGCGGATGAAGACGATGTCGCTGACCTCGTAGCGCACGTGCTCGTCGCGCAGGAATCCGGCCAGGCCCTTGCGGTTGGCGTCGAGCAGGGCTTCCCGGCCGGACATCAGCATCCCGACCGCGTTGACGACCGAGGCGTTTCGGGCGAAGTGGGCGGTCATGAGGTCGGGATCGTTGGTGTTGAAGGCGGTCTCGACGTCGGCGATCACCTGCTTGATCGCGACGATGTCCGGTTCGTGATCGGTGGTGATGTCCTCGACCAAGGGAGGCTGCGTGACGTTGTCGGTCATGGGTACGAGGCTGGTACCTCTATCACGCTAGAGATCCATGCCCCTGTGTCGAGCATCACCGCCACAGGTTTTCGTGGTCTACCGGCCATGATCGGGCACGATCGCGCCGAGGGAGGCGGTCGTTCTCGCGCACCTGGCGTGACTTCGCGTCGTGCGTGGCGGTGTGGTCGTGAGTGTTTTGGATTGCTGTAGCGATCCAAAACACTCACGACCGTCGGTCGGCGTGCCGGGACATGGCGGAGGCCTGGTCAGCGCTTGGTGTACGTCAGGTGGATCACTCCGCTGTTGAACACCTGGGTGTCGGCGAGGTCGAACAGCTCGGGGGAGAACTCGCGGTTGTACAGCGGGGTTCCGGATCCGGCGACGATCGGGTGCAGCTTGATCATCAGCTCGTCGATCTCCGGGCTCAGGGCCGCCGCCAGTTTCCCGCCGCCGCAGAGCCAGATCCCCATGCCCTCTTCCCGCTTCAGCTCCCGCACCCGCTCGATCGGGTCGGTGGCGACGAATTCCACCGTGGGATCCGGGCTTTCCGCGACGCTGCGGGAGAACACGATGTTGCGGCGCATGTGCTGGTAGGCGTTCGTCATCCCGTCCTGCACGCCGACGTCCCAGGTGCTGCGGCCCTGCAGGACGGTGTCGAAGTGCTTGTTCGGCGCGTCGGCGAGGCCGATCAGCGGGCGGATGTGGGTCGGCATGATCTCCGGGTACTCGGCGCGGATGAACTCGCCGTGGTCGCCTTCGTGCAGGAAGAAGTCCGGCTTGCCGTTCGGGCCGGTGACGAAGCCGTCGATGGTCGATGCGATCAGGTAGGTCAGCTTTCGCATGGGTGCCTCCAAAGAAACCACTTCGAATGTAGTGCTTCAAAGGTAGTACTATGTTCGTAGTGATTGCAAGCGGGTTGCTCAGGAGGAGCGATGGTGCAGAACACCGCAAGGCGAACGGCGCTGGTCGACGCGGCCATCGAGGTGTTGGCGCGCGACGGCGCGAGGGGCCTGACCTTCCGCGCCGTCGACGTCGAGGCAGCCGTGCCGAAAGGGACGGCGTCGAACTACTTCGCCAACCGCGCCGACCTGCTCAACCAGGTCGGTGCGCACATCCACCGGCGGCTGGCCCTCGACCCGGCGCAGCACGATCTTGGCCGGGCGCCGTCGCCGGAACTGCTCACCGGGCTGATGCGCGCGCTGTTCCACCACATCTCGGAGGACCGCACCGGCTGGCTCGCGCTGCTGGAACTCCGCCTGGAGGCGATCCGGCGCCCCGAGCTCCGGGGGGCGTTGACCGAAACCCTGCGCACCAACCTGAACACGAACATCGCGGGCCGTCGCGAATCCGGGCTTCCCGGCGACGACACGACGACGGTGCTGCTCTACTACGCGATGACCGGTGTGATCCTGGAACACCTGACGGTGCCCGAAGTCCTGGCGCAGTTCGATGTGGACGACCTGATCGCCGCGTTCGTGAACCGGTCCCTGGCGGAGTCGTGATCCGTGGCGCGAGGATCAGCGGGCGATGAGTTCGTTGAGGGGCGTGTCCGGGTCGGCGAGGGCGTTCGGGTCGATCGTGGTTCCCGAGGTGATCAGGGTCTTGATCTGGTCCTGCACGTCCCAGATATTGACGTTCATGCCCGCCAGGACCCGGCCCTCGGCCAGCCAGAACGCGATGAACTCGCGGGCCGCCACGTCGCCGCGGAACACCACCTGCTCGTAGCCGTCCGGGTCGACGTACCCGAGGTACTCCATGCCCAGGTCGTACTGGTCGGTGAAGAAGTACGGCAGCTCCGAGTACTTGCCGTCGCGCCCCAGCATCGACGCCGCCGCGGTGGCCGGCTGGTTGAGCGCGTTCGCCCAGTGCTCCACCCGGATCTGCTTGCCCAGCAACGGGTTGAACGCGTTGGCCACGTCGCCGGCCGCGACGATGTTCGGATCGCCGGTGCGCAGCGAAGCGTCGACCAGGATGCCGTTTTCGACCCGCAGGCCGGCATCACGGGCGAGCGTGACCTCCGGCTCCACGCCGACCGCGACCAGCACCGCCTCGGCCGGGACCTCGGCGCCGTCCGTCAGCCGGACTCCGGCCGCCCGGCCGCCGTCGACCAGGATCTCGCCGACCGCGGTGCCGAACCGCAAATCCACGCCGTGGTCCCGGTGCAGCGCCGCGAAGACCTCGGCGACCTCCGGGCCGAGCACCCGCAGCAATGGCAGCTCCGTCGTCTCGACGACGGTCACGGCCACGCCCGCTTCGCGCGCGGCGGCGGTGACTTCGAGACCGATCCAGCCCGCGCCGACCACCACGAGCCGCTCGATGCCGGCCAGGGCTCGCTTGATCAGGTCGGAATCTTCGACCCGCCGCAGGTGCAGGACGCCTTCGGCGTCGATGCCGGGCACCGGCAGCGAACGGGGATTGGCGCCGGTCGCGATCAGCAGCTTGTCGAAGTCGAGGCGGCGGCCGTCGGTGAGTTCCACCTGCCGCAGCGCCCGGTCGATGCGCCGCACCGACACCTCGAGCTGCAGATCCACCCGGTTTTCGGCGTACCAGGACTCTTCGTGCACGTAGGCGCTGTCGAACTCGGCGTTGCCCATCAAATACGACTTGGACAGCGGCGGGCGTTCGTACGGGCGGTGCGGTTCGTCGCCGAGCAGCGCGATGCGCCCGTCGAATCCCAGATCGCGCAGCGCCTGCGCGCCCTTGGCCCCGGCCATGCCGGCACCGACGATCACGAAGGTCTCCGAATCAGCCACGACAGCGCCTCACTCCCGACCGACAACCCTCCGGACCGCCAGCGTCCTGCCGCCAACTCGCCCAGGCAACCCCAGATCGTGCGAAATCCGACAGAGCGAAGGGCGTCTTCGACTGGATCGGTCGAAGACGCCCTTCGGATGTCACCCGCTAGCGGGTTTCGGGACTACTTCTGGACGGCGTCGAGGGCGTCGATGAGGCCCGCGCCGTAGAAACCGGCGCCGCTCTTGCCGCCCGAGCACACCGCGTCCGGCTTGCCGTCGCCGTCCGGGTCGTAGCTGGTCGGGCACTCCAGGGCGTCCGCCTGGTTGGTCAGCGCGCCGACCACCTGCTGGGCGTTCCACTCCTGGTGGGTGCTGCGCAGCAGCGCGACCACGCCGGCCGCGTGCGGCCCGGCCATCGAGGTGCCCTGCATCCAGCCCCAGCCGCCGCCGGGCACAGTGGACAGCACCCGGCCGTTCTGCGACGGCGTCTGCGGGATCTGGTTCTTGTCGCCGCCCGGCGCGGTGACCGTGATCGAACCCAGCCCATAGTTGGAGTAGTAGGACTTCACCGCGTCCACGCCCACCGCGGACACCGAGACCACACCAGGCAGTTCACCGGGCAGGACGTGGCACTCGTGCCCGGTCTGCCGGTCCTGGATCGGTCCGCCGTTGTTCGGGCTGTTGGTGTCGCGGATCGGCTTGGACAGGTCCCAGTTGCTGTTGCCCGCCGAGACCACGTTCACGACGTCCTTGCTCTGCGCGTACGCGACGGCGCGGCGCACCGCCTCGGCCGCGGCCTTCTGGTCCGGGTCGGAGTCGCACCACAGGTACCAGGGGTCGACGAAGTACGAGTTGTTGGTGACGTCGAAGCCGTGCTCGGCGGCCCAGATGAAGCCGCAGACCGCGTATTCGGGGTAGATGAAGCCGCCGTCGTCGATGACCCGCACCGAGGCCAGGTTGACGTCCGGGGCGACGCCGGCGATTCCGACGCCGTTGCGCGCGGCGGCGATGGTGCCCGCGGTGTGGGTGCCGTGGTCCTGCGTCGGGTCCTGCGGCTGCCAGGCCTCCTGCCTGGTGTCCGGGACGCCCTCGTTCACGCAGCTCACCGATTTGGTGACGTCCAGGTTCGGCTTCAGGTCCGGGTGCGTCGGGTCGATGCCGTAGTCCAGCACGCCGACCGTGATGTCCTTGCTGCCCTGGGAGATCGCGCTCGCCTGTTCGGCCTTGATCTGCCGCATGTCCCACTGCTCGGGCTCCAGTGGCTCCTCGCCGGGAACAGCGGCGAAGGGGATGGCGCCGACCGTGCCCTCCAGCGCCTCCAGCCGCTGCGACTGCGCGGGCGGCAGCTGCTCGGCGAGGTTGCGGCTGGCACCGGCCTGCTCCACGGCGGGCTGGGTGCGAACTGCGGCGGCGAAACCGGGATCCGTCGAGGTCGCGACGATCACGCCGATCTGGGGCCAGCTCTGCACGACGGTTCCGCCGACCGCGCGGACCGATTCCTCGGTCTGCTGCAGGCCGTCGCCGGTCGGGCCGAGCACGACGAAGTGAACCGGCGCGGCGGTGGCCGCGGGCGCGGATTCGGCTGCGCCGACGATGCCTGCGGGTACCAGCAACGCCAGCGCGAGCGCCGAGCCGGCGATGCGCATCGCCCGGCCGCTCCTTCTAGTGCGTGACACGTTGTCCCTCCTATGGAGACAGAGTGTGATTCACCCAGTGGTATTCGTCGGATTTTGCGCCTGATTCGGTGAGTACCGGTAGGGCAGAACGGAGTAATTCAATAGCCGATAGTGAGGTGTGTGGCACGTCTACGACGGTTGGGTGGTTCGTGCTCGGCGACTTAGAGTCGGCTGGTGTCGGTTGCAGATCTGGAACTTGCCCCGCCGGAACCCACTCCGAGCGCATCGGCGATGCGCCGTGCGCTCCGCCGCGCCACCGATGGCGTTTCGCTGGACGCCACCGAAGCCGCGGTC
>NZ_JBFAKG010000166.1:0-12589 GCF_040655595.1 Saccharopolyspora sp. NPDC050389 | reverse complement strand
GACCGCGGCTTCGGTGGCGTCCAGCGAAACGCCATCGGTGGCGCGGCGGAGCGCACGGCGCATCGCCGATGCGCTCGGAGTGGGTTCCGGCGGGGAAACTTCCAGATCTGCAACCGACACCTGCCAACTCCTTGCTCTGGGTGCCGCCATCGCCTGCTACGAGAAATTCACCAAGTGCGACACCCTTTTCAGTTTGTTCCGAAGTGAATCCGACCTAGTGCCTCGTCAAGCAAGGTTGATCTGGTAACCGGTATGTCGGATGTTTGAGTTGATCATAAGGACCCGTTTGGGACAAGCGCGCCGGGCAGTCATCAACGGTGGGGGGCGTGTTGCTCTTTCCGACGGTTCTTTTTGCGGGTGTACATATCTTGATCAGCTCTGTGCAGGAGTTCTGTTGGTGCGGTGGTGGGGTCTTGAGTCAGGGCAATCCCTACGCTGGCTTTCAGATCGACTTGATGGCCGGCTGCGGTGGTCTCGGTGTCGAGGAGTTGTGCGATGCGGTCGCGTAGCGCTTCGCCTGCGGGGAGGTCGTCGACAAGGCTGGCGACGACGAATTCGTCGCCGCCCAGTCGTGCCACCGTGGCACCGGGGTCCACACCGCTGACCAGTTCGTGGGCGGCCGCGGTCAGGAGATGGTCACCAGCGAGGTGGCCGTATCGGTCGTTGACTTGTTTGAGCTTGTCGAGATCGGCGACAAGCACCGCCAGAACGCCGCTGCCACCGGCTAGCGCGGCGAGATGGTGGTCGAGGCGGTCGGCGAGGAGGGCGCGGTTAGCCAGTCCGGTCAGCGGGTCGTGCAAGGCGAGGTGGGCGAGGTGGGCATCGGTCATGCGGCCGTTGCCGATCGCCTCGTAGTGGCTGACGAGGAAGGAGGGCATGCCGTCCGGGCCGGTGACCATGCTGGATCGGATCAACACCGTGATCGGGTGGCCGTCCTTGTGCCGATACCGTTTTTCCACGCTGACCGTTCTGGCACGGCCGGCACGCAGATCAGCGAGCGCAGCCTCGCCCTGCTGTCGATCACTAGGGTAGGTCAGGTCGGAAAAATGCCGTGCCAGAATCTCATCGCGCCGGTACCCGAGCAGGTCGCACAACGCGTCGTTCACCGATGTCCAGTACCCCTGCAGATCCAGCAGGGCCATCCCGATCGGCGCAGTGGCGAAACACTGATCCCACAGGACTTCGCAGCTTCGGCGGGCGATGATGTCCTCTGCCTGCACCAGGATCGAGAAAGGGCGGCCAACGGTGTCGGTGAGGACCGAACCCGACAGCCGCACCCAGACGATCTGGCCGTCGGGCTTCTGGTACCAGGTCTCCGCCACCGCGTGTCCGCGTGCGAGGGTGTCCCCGACGACGGCGCGTCGCAGGACAGCGTTGCCTGGCCAGGACGAGTCGTGCGGGCTCGGCTGCAGGAACTCTGGGGTGCCGTGGCCCAACAGAGTGCACCAGGCCGGGTTGACGTACCGGGGGCGGCCCTGCACATCCAGCACCGCGGTGGGCACGGGAGCCCGATCGAAAACCGCATGCCACTCGACACCTGCCGCCCTGCCCGGCGATGCCGGGACGGGTTCGCGCCAGCCCTCCGTCGCCGAACCAAACGGGGTAAGACCCTGCGCCGCACCGTGATCCAGGGTGGTCAGCATGTCGGTCAGACATCGTCGCGGCCCAGCCCAGCGACGCTGCTCCAGCGCCAGACTCATCAAATCCTCGGCAAGCCCGACACGATACTCACGCTCACGTGGGGAATGCATGGTCGGAAACTCCGTCAGGGCGTGCGCCGTATGATGCGGTGGGAGAATTTAAGACGGTGTCCCAGGGATATCCCACAATTTTCTCCTTACATGGGTGCGATCTACACACATGATCACGGCTCTTCGCGAGTCGAAAGCTTCGCTCCGAACCCGGCTACGAGACCAACGTTGCTTGACAAGGCACTAGGACAGCTTGGTGTGTGCGCAACGTGAACCGCTTCGTTCGCACCCCACAGGCCCAAATTGCCGAAACGCAAGTGGTTGCATGCCATCCGGCCTGAAGCCAGGGTTTGCGGCATCAGTCGGGACCTCGCCGACGGAATCATCACCGAACGCGAGGCTGCCGGTGTGGACAGAACGGCGCGGGCCGAACGTTGCCGGCAGCGCCCCACGCGCTGGATCGTTTTCAGTGCGCTGCCGCGGAGTCACGCAGGCTGTTCGAGCTTGGGCGTGGACAGCCCCGTGAGCCGAATACCGGCATGGGTCTTGTAGCGCCGATTGACTCCGATCAGCAAAGCGGTCATCCGTTCGCAGACCCCACTCAGGTCTAGCGGGCCGCAGTCGATCGGCCGAAGCCCGGGAATTCGGGCGATAAGCGCTGCCGCGGCCTCCTTGTCAACCTTCTTGTCACCGCAGAGCAGCACGTCTTCGTCAAGGTGCCGTGCCGTGTCCTGCAACGTGGCGGCGCTGACGGTCTGCAGCGCGGAGACGACGGAAACGCCACCAGGCAGCAGGTCCTGCGCCTGCTCCGCCGCTGAGCCTGCCCATGGGGTGATGGGCCGAAGGCCACGTCGTCCGGGCACCATCGGCGCGGTCGTGTCGATCAGTAGCTGGCCCGGCTGAATGACGTTGGCGATCGAACGGACGGTCTCGATGTGGGCGCTGAAGGGCACCGCAACGACGACAACGGGCGCGTCTTTGATCATCTCGGCGTTCTCACCGCCTGACGCCCCGGGAAGATGCGCCGCTGTGGCCTTCGCGGCGTCCGCGCGACGAGAACCGATTCTCACGTGGACGCCAGCATGCGCCCACCGGGTCGCGAGCCCGAGGCCGAGCGCTCCGGTGCCACCGACGATGGTGACGGTCTCGATGTGCAGAGGCGGATTGTCGAGGGGTGGCGCGGGCTGAGGGGATGACATGGGAGCTCCTTCGTTCTCGGCTTGGTGGTTCATTCGCTGAGCGGGTGGTCTTGACCGTTCTGTGCGGGCCCGACCCAGACGCTCTTGACGTTGGTGAACTGCCGGATCCCGAAGGCACCGAGCTCTCGCCCGTAGCCACTGCGCTTGACTCCGCCGAAGGGCAGACGCGGGTCGGACGCGACGATTCCGTTGACGAACACGGCACCCGCGTCGATGCGGGGCACAAGGTGGTTCGCGCGATCAAGGTCCGACGTCCACAGGGCCGCACCGAGACCGAACTCGGTGGCGTTGGCGATGTCGACCGCGTCGGATGCGTCCTTTGCCCGGATGACCGCGGCGACCGGACCAAAGGTCTCCTCAGCCGCGACAGCCATCTCAGGGGCGACGTTGTCGAGGACGGCGGGCCGGTAGTAAAAGCCCGGCCCCTCCGGCACCGTGCCGCCGGTGACGATCCTGGCGCCCGCTGAAACGCTTCGGCGCACCTGGTCGAGCACGTCCGCGCGGATGCTCGCCCTCGCCAACGGGCCGATCCGCACGTCGCGGTCGAAAGGATCGCCGACGGTGAGCGCGGCGACTCCCGCGGCGAACGCATCGGTGAACTCTGCGGCGACCGCGTCCTCGACGATGAAGCGCTTGCCCGAAATGCAACTCTGCCCGGCGTTGAGCATCCGGGCCGTGACGGCCGCAACCGCGGCGGCGGGGATGTCGGCGTCTGCAAGGACGATGAACGGGTCGGAGCCACCGAGCTCCAGCACCTGAGGCTTGAGGTGCGAAGCGGCCATGGCCGCGACCTGGGCGCCGACCTCGGTGGAGCCTGTGAGAGTCAGGGCGTGGATGCGGTCGTCGGCGATGAGCCCCGGCACGGCGTCCGGGCCGACCAGCAGCGTGGTGAACAGCCCGGTCGGGCAGCCCGCCTGCTCCCAGACCTCGGAGATCGCGAGGGCGCAACGCGGAACGTTCGACGCGTGCTTCAGCACGGCGCCGTTGCCTGCGAGCAACGCGGGCGGCGCGAACCGGAACACCTGCCACAGCGGGAAGTTCCACGGCATCACGGCGAGCACCAGACCCAGCGGGTCGTAGGCGATGTGACTGCGTGTGGCAGCGGTCTCGACGGACTCGTGGGCGAGCATCGCCGGACCGTGCTCGGCGTAGTACTCGCAGCACCAGGCGGACTTCTCGACCTCGGCTTCAGCCTCGGCGATGGGCTTGCCCATCTCCTCGGTGATCAGCGCGGCGAGCCTGTCCCGGTCGGCGCGCATGATGGCGGCGGCGCGGTGGAGGTGCTCGGCGCGGACCTCGATCGGAGTGGACCGCCACTGAGCGGCCGCAGTTGCGGCCCGGGCGAGGGCCGCCTCGATCTGGTCCGGGGTGTGCGGGTCGAAGCGACCCAGGACTTCTTCGGTCGCGGGGTTGACAGAGCTGATTTGACGAACGGACATCGTGGTGTCCTTCTCGAGTCGGCGCGCGGGAACGCGGGCGGACATCACTGTGGCTCGACCTGCACGCCGCGCCACGGAGGGAAGGTCAGGCGACGGCCTGACGGCGGACGAGCTCGGGGTCCGGCCCGCTCCACAGCACGTCGTCGGCGGCGACGCGGTCGTGCGCCGCGCTCGACTCGAGCGCGGCGAGCACCTCGCGGGCCACGCGCAGGTACCAGTCCGCGACCTCGGCGGGGTAGTCGGCGTAGCTGCCGTTCTCCCGCAGCACCGGTCCCTCGACGGTGGGGATGTCGGTCCGGCCGTCGAAGTCGATCGTGTACGGCTTGCCCAGCTTGGTCGCGGTGGGCGCGTCGATCGTGGCGTCGAGCTTGACCCACCGGCCGTCGACGAAGGCCTCGCCGAGCGAATGCCACGGCAGCGGGCGACCGACAGGCCCGCCCCACAGCACGCGCACCTCTGGGGACAGGAACTCCATCTCGGGGGCGTCCAGGGCCTGGAAGGCGACGCGCGCCGGGATGCCGGCGGCTCGGGCCAGCGCAACGAAGGAACTGGCCTTGCCCATGCAGAACGCGACGCCGTTCTCGAGGACGTCGCTGGCCGCTGTCTGCCCCTTCACGAGATAGCGGAACGAGGCCAGGATGTCGTAGGGCAGGTCGCGGACGTGGTGGTAGATGCAGCCCAGACGGTCGACGTCGGTCGTGGCGCCCTCGGTGATGCGGCGGGCGGTCTCGACGACGGTCGGGTGGTCGGAGTCGATGTACGCAGTCGAGCGGAGGTACTCGTCACCGGCGGTCTCGGTCGTCCGGGAGGTCACATCGGAGGTCATCGTGCGGCTCGCTTTCAACGGGTGTTTGCGGAGGTCAGGCGGGCTGAGAAGCACGGGCGGTGTCGAGGTGCGGGAGGACCTGCTCGCCGACCACGTCCAGGTAGTCGGAGTCCGCTACGTCTGGGATCGTGAACAGAAAATGGTTGATCCCAGCAGCCTGGTACTCGCGGATCTGCTTTAGGCAGGCGTCGGCGGAGCCGGTGATGAGGCCGCTTTCGGGGATCGACTTGAACCGCGCGCGCAGCTGTTGCTGGACCTCGGGCGACTCGGTGGGTGCGAGCAGCGTCGTCAGTGACAGCTGAAGAGTGGCTGGGTCGCGGCCGATCGCCTCGCACTCGCGGTCGAGCAGCGCACGGCGTTCGCCGCATTTCTCGGCTGGCCACCACCGTACGTTGATTCCGTTCGCATACCGGACGGCGATGCGGCTGACCCGCAGCCCTTCGCCACCGATCCACAGCGGCGGGTGCGGCTTCTGGACGGGCGGCGGGTCGCAGATCGCGCCGTCGATCGTGTAGAACTCGCCGCGGAACTGCGGGTTTGCCTCGGTCCAGACGCTGCGCAGCACCTGGAGCGACTCGGCGAGCGCCGAGACCCGGTCACCGGTCGACGGAAACGGAATTCCGTACGCTTCGAACTCCTGTTGAAACCAGCCCGCACCAAGGCCGAGATCCACACGCCCGCCCGAGATCACGTCGAGGGTGGCGGCCATCTTGGCGAGGACGGCGGGATAGCGGTACGAGTTGCACAGCACGCTTGTGCCCAGGCGCAATGAGGTCGTGTCGCGCGACAGCGCTGACAGCGCCGTCCAACACTCGAGCAGTGGGATTGACGACGGTCCCTGCGTCGCGGGCGTCTCGTCGCTCGCGTCGGCGGTGATCCCGGCATCCCGGACGTAATCATCCGGGCTGAGGGTCAGGAAGTGGTCGCACAACCACACAGAGTCGAACCCGTGGGACTCCGCCGTCTGCGCGACGCGGGCCATGTCAGGGTAGTTGCCCACGGACAGGCCCCGAATGGTCAGGGCGAGGATCAACCCGACGTGCGGGCCGCCCCCGCGAGGGGGCTCCGGTGTGCCGGGATCGGCGGCGGTCATTGGCGCAACCTTTCTGTTCGTTCTGTCATGCCGACCGTCCCGTGCGAGATGACGCGGGGAAGCGTCACCGAGAAGCCGTAGCGATCCGGTCGGTAGTGGAAGACAACGACCTCCAGGGGTCGGTTGTCGTGGTCGTAGCTGACGCGATCGAGCACGAGGACCGGTGCGCCCTCGTCGACGCCCAGCGCCGCCGCGACGTCAGCGGAAGCGCCTGCGGCGTGGATCTCGTGCCGGGCCTCCGCGATGCGCGTGGCCAGCCGCTGCTCCCACATCGTGTACGTGGTCTCGGTGGCCGGCTCCGCCGACCGCAGGGGCTCGGCGGCGTCCTGCACCCGGGTCGGGAGGTGAATAGTCACCAGCGCCAGGGGCTGCTCGCCGTCGCTGTAGCGGCGGCGGATGGTGAGCACCTCGCGCTCTCCCAGAGTCCGCGCGACGTATGCCGACGAGCGCTCGACCCCGAAGCTCATGACCTCGATCTGCGGTGTCACTCCTCGGTCGAGCAGGACCTCCGTGATCGTGCGGACCCCAGATGACAGCTCTTGGTCCAGCGGTGTGGACACGAAGGTGCCCAGCCCTTGCTTGCGCACGACCCAGCCTTGGGTCTCGAGCATGCCCACCGCTGCGCGGACGGTGATGCGGCTTAGTCCAGACTCCGCGATCAGCTCCTTCTCGGTGGGCAACCGTGCGCCCGGGGGCAGCTGCTGCTTGACGATCAGGGTCTTGATCTGTTCGGCCAGCTGAGC
This sequence comes from Saccharopolyspora sp. NPDC050389, assembly GCF_040655595.1. Classification (NCBI taxonomy): domain Bacteria; kingdom Bacillati; phylum Actinomycetota; class Actinomycetes; order Pseudonocardiales; family Pseudonocardiaceae; genus Saccharopolyspora; species Saccharopolyspora sp. NPDC050389. The sequence continues at coordinate 5,598 of NZ_JBFAKG010000166.1, read as the reverse complement.
CGTGGCCGACGTGCGGCCGCGCTGAATCCGCAGGTCGACCTCGGACAAGTCCAGGCGGGCCTCGGAGTCCTCAGGTGATGTCATAAGTCGTATTGAACCTGGCGGAGGTGGCCCACCGTGTCGCGACATGTGTGTGGGACCAGGCGTCGGGTGGTCCGCCTGCGTCTCAACCTTGACTCCACACATAAGACGTTTTATAACGTATTGCACATGGGGACGCAAGAGACGCCCCGCCCCGACAGACTGGAGACGCCGTGTCCGACGAGAGCCCTGTGACCGTGATCGCCCGTTTCACCCCGGCGCACGAGCACGCCGACCAGCTGCAGAAACTGCTCGAGGGGATGGTGGCGCCCACGCGCGCCGAAGCGGGCTGCCACTTCTACAACCTGTTCGCCACCCAGACGGACGACACGCAGTTCGTGCTCCTGGAGTGCTACGAGGACTCCTCCGCGTTGGAGGCGCACCGCGCGTCCGCGCACTACAAGAACTACCGGGCCCAGCTCCCAGACTTGCTGGCGAAACCGATCGATGTCACTGTCCTTGCCCCGGTCGACGTGCTCGACTGAGTTCGGCACCCAATTCCCCGGCGTCGCGCTGACAGCTCAAAGGAGAGCACTGTGTCCGACCTGGAAAGCGGCGTGCCGCCGCTCAACACCCTTGATCAACCCGTAACCATGCGCAGTATCGACAAGACCAGCCGCCGCGCGCTCGTGGCGTCATGGCTCGGATGGACGTTCGACGGGTTCGAGACCTACGCGCTCGTCCTGGCGGGGTCGGTCGCCGTCACCAGTCTGGGTACCAGCGCCCAGCTCGAACGGCTTCCCGCGTATGTCGGAGCGCTGGTGGCCGCGACCCTCGCGGGGTGGGCCTTGGGAGGGATCGTCGCCGGGTTCGCCGCGGACTACCTCGGCCGGCGGCGCATCCTCATCATTTCGATCCTCTGGTACGCATTGTTCACGGGCATGTCCGCCTTGGCACCCAACTACTGGTGGTTGCTGGCCCTGCGCTTCATCACTGGCATGGGGTTGGGCGCGGAGTGGGGCAGCGCGACGACGCTCATCGGCGAGCTGTGGCCCGATCGCAGCCGCGGGCGCGCCGCAGCTGTGCTGCAATCCGGGTTCGGGGTCGGCGCCGTGCTCGCCGCCCTGACCTGGTTCCTCCTGCAGCCGGTGGGCGCCGAGGCCTGGCGGTACCTGTTCTTGGTTGGCACGCTTCCGGCGCTGGTCGTGCTGTACGTGCGCCGAGCCGTCCATGACCCGGAGATGTGGACGGAGATCCGCGACCGCAGGCGTAAGGCCAGGGCCACCGCGGCAGGCGGTGGACAGGTCAGCGCAGAAGACCGTGAGCTCCTGCGGTCTCCGTTCACCTCGGTGTTCAGCCAGCCGCACCTGCGTCAGAGGGCCCTGCGACTGCTCCTGATCACCGTCGTGTCGGTCGTCGGCCTCTACAGCGTGTCAGCCTGGATCCCGCAGTTCACCGGCCAGCTCGCTAAGCACGTGGGGCAGTCCGGCGGCACGTGGGCCGCGAACGCCGGCCTGGTGTTCAACGCCGCATCCGTGCCCGGGTACCTGCTTCTGGGTTACCTGGCAGACCGATGGGGCCGAAAACCCACCATGCTCCTGTACTACGTCGGGTCCGCCGTGATTCTTCCGGTCTTCTTCTTCGCCGTGAGCACGCCGGAGATCGCGCTGATCGCAGCTGGGATCGCCGGGTTCTTCATCCTGGGGCAGTTCGCCTGGATGCCGATCTACATGCCCGAGCTGTTCCCCACAGCGGGACGGGCAACCGCGATCTCGGCGGTGTTCAACTCCGCCCGGATCGCAGGCTCCCTGGTCACGCTCTTCACAGGTGTGCTCATCAGCCTGCTGGGCGGCATCTCGACGGCGGCGACCACTGTCGGCGTGGCGTCGTATGTCATTGCGCTGGCCGTGATCTGGTTCGTTGGGCCGGAAACCAAGGGCCAGCCGCTCCCGCACTGAGGCCGGATTCCTGACCCAGGCTGATCCGAGTGGTGTCGTGACAGATGCTTCACGAACCCGCTCGGGTCAGCTGATCCAGCGCTGCCCTCGGCTGAGCGCATCCGCCGCGGAGACGACGAGTGCTGTTGCCGGAGCGGGGCCCTCCTTCCGCCATACGAGCTCGAGGTTGAAGGTCGGGAGATCAGAGTCCGTGAGCGGGACTGCGGCGACATCCGTCGTGACAAGATGCTGCGCCATCGAATCCGGCACGAGCGTGAAGCTCTTGCCGTCATGCAGGTCGAGGTGCTTCATCCCGGGAATCGGGTCCTCTTGGTAGGTGAACTTCTCGCCCGGGCCGCCGCAGCGCCGCCATCAGCGTGGCGTGGTGAGCAGGCACCAGCTGCGACTTGTAGAAGCGAAACGTCTGGCCGGCGAAGTCGCGCAACGAGACGCCTTGGCGTCCAGCGAATGCATGCCCCGCGCCGACCAGCGCCGTGAACGCTTCTTGGCGCAACGGCTGACGGCCGTACTCGACCCGATCCGGCAAGGTGTGCGAGACGACCAGGTCGAGACCGCCGTCGCTCAGTGCACCGTCCAACTGCAGCGACCAACCTTCCTGCGCATCGATGCGGATCGCGGGGCGCCACGTGTTCACCGCGTCGATCAGGCGTGGCGCTATGGGCCCACACCGGCCGGTCAAGGCCGCCGGTGGTCGCCACCGGCGGCCCAGCCGCGGCGAACCTCGCCCACCACGTTGCTGCGCGCGCCAGCCGGTTCACCGGCGAGGCCCACGCCGCCCGCTGTCTCGCGATCTACCAGGACCTTCCCGGGACACGTGTGGCCAGAACAGGCGATCACCCTCCACGAGGCCGTGTATGCGTACACCCTCGGCGCCGCCCGAGCGATGGGCACCGACGACGTCACGGGTTCGCTCGAACCAGGAAAGTCCGCGGATTTCGTCGTCCTCGACCGCGACCCCTTCGCCGTCCCCATCGACCAGGTGGCCAGCACAACTGTGAAGCAGACCTGGTTCGCAGGACGCAAAGTCCACGATCGCCCGCCTGCGGTGTGATCGTTCATCGCAGCATCCGGCCAAGCCCCTGATCACGTACTGCGAAGACCGGCACCGTACGAGCTCACCATGGCACGTCGAGTGTGCGTTCCCGGGACACCTATAGGGGCACGGCGGCCGCCGGGGGCTTGCTCATCGTGGGCCGGGGCGAGGAGTTCGGCGCAATCACGGGTGAGACGGCGCGCGGCATCGGCGATGTCGTGGACGGTGATCGCCGCTGCCCAGTTCTGGTAGCGCTGGCATGCTTCGGCGGGTCCGCTCGCGACCAAGAACCGGCCGACGGGTGTCAGCCGGAGATCGTCATGAGTGAGTTCGGGCTCGGGGCGGGCCCCGGCGACTTCCGCCAGGACGCTCACATCGGCATCGTGATGGTTCGTCCACACGACGGCGTACACGGTCGGCTGCTCACCCACGCCGTTCTCTCGTGGTCGGCCACCAACTGGTCGGGTGCCAGCGCTGCATCCGCCACTCTTCCATGATGGGACTCAGGTCCGGCTCGCTGTGACTGACGATGTCGAACACCATGGTGCTCGGACTTTCCGGGCGGTACTGCGGCCACTGCGGTCCGGTGCGTTCAGTGTGGATGAACGTGGTCCAGTGGTCCCGCATCTCCTGGGCCAGCGCGCGGGTCTGCTCGTACCCAGCTGGCGTACGAGTGGCTCCACGATCGGATCGTCTCGCATCGCTTCACACCGGGTTACCGGTTGGTGCTGAGCCAGATCGCCGGCGAGCTCGGCATCAGCGTGGTCCCGGTCCGCGAGGCCATCCGCCGACTGGAGGCCGAGGGGCTGGTCACCTTCGAGAAGAACATCGGCGCCCAGGTCGCCCTGGTGGACGAGAGCGAGTACGTGACCACGATGGAGACGCTCGCGGTCGTCGAAGGTGCCGCCACCGGATTCTCCGCCCCGCTGCTGACCGCCAGCGACCTCGCCGAGGTACGGGCGGTGAACCAGCGGATGCGTGAGAGCCTCGAGAATTTCGACCCACGCCGCTTCACCGAACTCAACGAGGAGTTCCACGCCGTCCTTTTCGCCCGCTGCCCGAACGAGCACCTCACGGACCTGGTGCGCCGCGGCTGGAGCCGACTGCGCATGCTGCGCGACTCGACCTTCAGCTTCGTCCCGGGCCGCGCGGTCGAATCCGTCGCCGAGCACGACCACCTCATCGCATTGATCGAGAACGGTGCCGATCCCCTCGACATCGAACTCGCCGCGCGCCGCCACCGCACCGCCACCCTCGACGCGTTCCGCCGGTTCTAGCGCGACCACGACCACCACGAACAGCCGTAGGCGGTCGATGCGATGGTGCTGTTGGTGCGCCGCGCGAATCGGTGGGGGGAGGTGAGCGATGCCGTCGCAGGTTCGAAGCGGCAGCAGGGCGTTACACGAACTATCTGTCGTGGAGCCTTTTGCGTGCTGGTCGACAGCACGCGTGCGGTCCACGCTGTGGTTCGTAGGTACTCCAGGGCTTCGACGATCGCGTCAGGGCTTCGCCAACCCATCCGCAGTTACCCAGCGAAGCTGAGCTGATCGGGAATCCGTGTGCGTCCTGCGCGGGGCCAGCCCGGGGGCACTCGCAGCAATCACACCAAGTCTCAGTCCGCCCGACCTGAAGATCCAGGTCGAAGTGCAGTTGACGATGGAGCGCAGGGCAAGGCGGGCGCGGGCCCGATGAGCCAAATGCAACGCGTGATTCCCGCTCCTTCGATGGCTCTGAGCATTGACCAGCACCTACAACGCACGTGCCTGCAACTGTCCCGCATTCCACCACGGGAGCTCGGCCTGCTGGCATGGGTGACTTGCTCGATGAGCCAGCAATCGCCCTGAGGCCTAGCACCAGCGACAGCAACCGCCTGTCTCTCCTTTTCCGCCGGACCATTGCCTTCTTCCCGCCACAGGCCTTGAACACGCCGGTGCCGCGATGGCTGACGGTGCGCTGCTCAATCACGCAGATCCTGCACTTTTGGCGTCAACTATCACAACTCCACCAGAATGAGGAATTCTGCTGCGGCTGACGGGAGAAGGCCCCGCAGCGTGCTAGTGCACGCCGACTTTGAGACGGCCGCCGCAGGCCGGTTGACGCGCTGCCCTGACCGGCTGGGCGGTCACTGAGTTGGCTTCGCAGGAAGCCACGGCTGCGGTCTCGCTGAGCCGTCTCGCCCCGACATTGGCAGCCACCCGCAGCGGCTCGGAACCCGCGTCGGGCCCATGCGAAACCCATGCTTTATGAACGCGCGTCCCTGCGAGTCAAGCATCGCGTACCCAACCCTGGCGAAAAGAACGTCCTGGTCAGGCGCGGTTCAGCACGCTCCCCCGCAGCAAAGCTCAACATCCGTCCAGTGTGTTCGAGGCGCACCGGGAGCACTCATCAGCGTAGGTCAGCCCACGTGGGACTTAGTCCGTCATTCGGCGCACCACGGTGTCGACGGCACGTGAATACTGGCTCTGGCACGGTTTCCGTGAATCTGGCCCGGGGCTCAGTCGCTGAGCAGGATGCGTTTGCGGAGCAGGTCGGGCTTGGCGCGGCCGAACATCTGTCGTTTGATCATTTTTATGCGGTTGACGTGTC
>NZ_JBFAKG010000165.1:0-12755 GCF_040655595.1 Saccharopolyspora sp. NPDC050389 | reverse complement strand
ACACTGCGAGGGCCTGAGCCCGGTGCAATACCGGGCCCAGGCCCTCGCTGCCTAGACTCTCAATTACCGAGTCCAACTTCCGGGGCCCACTTCAAGTCGCCGGGGGGCGCCTTTCGCGTTCTCGCTACTCGGGGAGGCGGACGGTGGCGCTGGCGCCGCCCAGGACGCCCTGGTCCGCGCTGCGGGCCGTGATGCTGACCTTCACCGTGCCGTCGTCGTTCTTCTTCGCGACCTTGCCGGACAGCTCGACCAGCGCCCCGGTGCCGTCGTCGGGGACCACCACGGGGCGGGTGAACCGCACGCCGTAGTGCACGATCGCGCCCGGGTCGCCCGTCCACTCGCTGACCAGGCGGCCGGCGACGGCCATCGTGAGCATGCCGTGGGCGATCACGTCGGGCAGGCCGACCCCGGTCGCGAACCGCTCGTTCCAGTGGATCGGGTTGAAGTCGCCGGAGGCGCCCGCGTAGCGGACCAGGTCGGCGCGGGTCAGCGGCACGCTCAGCGCCGGCAGCTGGTCGCCGACGGCGACCTCGGACATCCGCACGCTCATGACAGTTCTGCCTCTCCGCGTTTCACAGTCGTGGTTGCGTCCGGCTCAATCCCGCGTTTCGCAGTTTCTTGTGGCTGGTTTGCGTCACGTTCCCCTGAGGTGCGGTTGGGGAGGACTCGGGTTGACACAGGGCTACTCATGCGCCCTCCCCCTCGTCGGCCGCGCCGCGGGCCACCAGCATCGACTTCGCGGTGCACACCGGCTCACCGTCGACGGTGCCGATCTCGGCCCGCACCGTCAGGAAGTCGTTGCCCGCGCGGGCCTTGATGTCGTCCACGTGCACGACCGTGACGAGCCGGTCGCCGGCCCGGATCGGCCGGTGGTGGGTGAAGTCCTGCTGGCCGTGCACCACACGGCCGTAGTCCAGGCCGAGCTGCGGGTCTTCGACGATCGCGTCGTGGGCGGCCATCGAGAGGATCACCGCGAAGGTCGGCGGCGCGATCACGTCCGGGTATCCGGCGGCCTTGGCAGCGTCGACGTCGCGGTACAGCGGGGAATCGTCCTTGATGGCCGCGGCGAACTCGCGGATCTTCTCCCGGCCCACCTCGTAGGCGGCGGTGGGCGGGTACTCACGCCCGATGAATGACTGGTCAAGCGGCACGCCCGCAGGCTACCCGCCGCACCTGGGCGAAACGACGAGAGCCCGCCCCCGGAATCGGGGGCGGGCTCTCGCTGAAGCTGGGATCAGAAACGCTCGATCAACGGGTTTCCTTGTGCAGCTTGTGCGTACCGCAGTTCGGGCAGAACTTCTTCATCTCCAAGCGGTCCGGGTCGTTACGCCGGTTCTTGTTGGTGATGTAGTTGCGGTGCTTGCACTCCTCGCACGCCAGCGTGATCTTGGGTCGGACGTCGGTGGCGGCCACGGGGGTGCCTTTCTCTAGTCGTGCTCCGGAACGGTTCGCTGGAGATCCGCGCGAACCCGTGACTGGTAGCGGTGGCCGGACTTGAACCGGCGACACAGCGATTATGAGCCGCTTGCTCTACCGACTGAGCTACACCGCCATGCTGGGACCTTCGGTGCACGCACCTCGCGCCTCAGCCGACGCAGGATATCCCACGCAAAACAGCCACAGCACCCAGTTTACCGAGCACCGCAGCTGTCTTTCGAGCCCCAATACGGAATCGAACCGTAGACCTTCTCCTTACCATGGAGACGCTCTGCCGACTGAGCTATTGGGGCGTTTCCTTGCGGAACGTCTAGAACTTTACACACCACCCGCACCCCCTCGAAACAGGGGGGTACCTTTTCGCGAAAACGCTGGTCACGGCGGGGTTTTCGGGCCATCGACGGCGCGATCCGGCGAAAACCGGCCTCAGTGCAGGAGTGTGAGGACGGTCTCGGACCGGGCGCCCCGGCCGCGCTTGGTGCGGGCCTGCAGCCACGCCTCGAACCGCTCCTCGGACAGCGGCCGCGAGATCAGGTAGCCCTGGGCGACGTCGCAGCCCATCTCCACCAGCTGATCGCGGGCGGCGTCGTCCTCCACGCCCTCGGCGACCACCACGAGGTCCAGCGAGTGCCCGAGCTCGACGATGGAGCGCACCACCGCCATGTCGCCGAGATCGGTGCCCATGCCGAGCACGAAGCTCTTGTCGATCTTCACCTCGTCCACCGGCAGCTGCCGCAGGTAGGCCAGCGACGAGTAGCCGGTGCCGAAGTCGTCCACCGCCAGCACCACGCCCATCGCGTGCAGCCGGCGCAGCACCGGCAGCGAGCGCTCCGGGTCGGCCATCACGCTGGACTCGGTCAGCTCGAAGGTGAGCAGCTCCGGCGGGATGTCGTGGCGCAGCAGCGCCTCGGCGACCCGGTCCGGGAAGGTCTCGTCGGCGAGGTTGCGCACCGACAGGTTCACCGCGACCGACATCCGCAGGCCACGATCCATCCACTGCCGGATCTTGACCAGCGCGCACTCCATGACGAACGAGGTGAGCGCGTCGACCAGCCCGGTCGCCTCCACCAGCGGCACGAACTCGTCCGGGTCCAGCCGCCCGTACTCGGGGTGCGACCAGCGCACCAGCGCCTCGGCGCCCACCACCTGGCGTTCGGGCAGCGCGACCTTCGGCTGGTAGTGCACCTCGACCTGGCCGTTGTCCAGCGCCTGCCGGAACTGGGTGACCAGCTGGAAGCGGCGCAGGAAGACCTGGCCCATCGCGGGGGCGTAGCCGCGCACGCCGTCCTCGCCGTTGCGGGCCGCCCGGACCGCGACGTCGGAGCGCTGCAGGAGGGTGTCGATGTCGGTCTCGCACTCGCCGTCGGCCGGCGCGGACGAGGCGTATCCGGCGACGCCCGCGGCCTCCACGACGATCCGGTCCAGCGGGTACGGCTTGCCGATCACCTCGCGCAGGTGCTGGGCGAACTCGTGCGCCTGGGCCTCGCTGTGGTCCAGCAGGAGCACCGCGAAGGAGTTCGCTTCGAGCCTGGCCAGCGGCGCCTCGCCGAGTTCGTCCCGCATCCGCCGCCCGGCGGCGACGATCATCCGGTCGCCCCAGGTGTAGCCGAGGGCCTCGCTGACGGTGGTGAGCACGTCGAGGTCCATCCGCAGCACGACCGCGGTGCGCCCGTTGCGCAGTTCCTCGGCGGCCATCTCGCGGAAGCCGGTCCGGTTGAGCAGCCCGGTCAGCGGATCGTGGTAGGCGTCGTGGCGCAGCCGCGCGAGCAGCCGGCGGTTGTCCATCGCGGTCGCGAGGTGGCTGGCCAGGGTGTGCAGCAGTCGCACATCGGCCCGGCCGAAGCCGCGCCACCGGCTGACCCGGTCGTGCACCTCCACGGCACCGAGCAGCTGGCTCGCGCCCCGCAGCGGCACTACGAGCGCCTCGTAGGCACCGCGTTGGCGCAGCGCGCGCCGCACCTCTTCGGGCGCTTCGAGCGTCCGGAAGGAACGCACATGGCTGCCCGGCAGCTGGAGCAGCGGGTCGTCGCGCAGCGCCGAGGGCGCGGCTTGCTGCGCCATCTCCGGCAGCGGCTCGCCCGCGACCAGCGTGCTGACCTCGCCGCTGGGATCCAGCCGCAGCCGCAGCACCACGCGGGTCGCGTTCAGCTGCTCCCGGATCCGCTCCGCGACCGGCTCCCACTCGCTGACCGACACCTTCGGCTCGCCCGCGACGGAGTCGGACGGGCCGTGCTGGGCGGTCTGCCCGGAGCGGGCCACGCTCAGGCTGACGTCGCTGAGCGCCTCCAGGTCGCGCTGCTCGCGCAGCAGGCCGGAGTACGCGCGGTACAGGCCGATCACGGCCACCGCGACCAGCGCCACCAGCAGCCAGCCCCACGGCGTGCTGATCGAGACCTCGTAGCCGACCAGGCCGACCGAGGTGTTGAGCAGGCCCACGGCCAGCGTGTTCACCGCGAGCCGCACCCCGGCGGACACCCGCATCGCGCCGCCCAGCACGTGCAGTGCGGCGAGCGCGAAGGCGCAGCTGATCAGCGGCGATGTCAGGGTGCCGATGACCGGGCCGAACCAGGCCGGGGCCACGTCGACCAGCGCCAGGTTCACCGCGTTGGCCACCGCGAACGGCACCGCGATCTCCAGGCACAGCACGCCCGCGTTGTAGACGACGTGGGTGGCCGCCCGGCGGCCGACCTGCGCGCCGAGCCCGGCCAGCAGGTTGGCCGCGAGCACCACCTCGAACGGCACCGTCAGCAGCCCGAGGATCAGCGGGATCTCGGTGAAGGAGATCGTCCAGCCGACCCGCTTCACGTCGACGTCGATGGTCAGCTGCTCGGCCAGTAGGAAGCCCATCGCCAGCAGCGGGCCGATGAACAGCAGGTCGGGTCGGTAGTGGAAGGGCAGCCAGGTCGAGGTCGCGGCGGACGCGAGGATGCCGACGGCGAGCACCACGAACGAGAAGCCGGTGAACATCCGGCGCCGGACCGGGTCCACTTCGGCGCGCACCGGCGGGCGAGCGGACTCCAGACTGGATTGCGGGCCGAGGGAGCGGTGACGCTCGATCATCCACGCTCCTCCCAAGCCGGCGGCGCGTGCGCACCACACGAATGCCGTGGCAAATCGTGACGCACGACCGCACGGATGGCCAGGGGCCAATGGTCCCCGTCGCATCTGCCGGACGCACGCATCTGCGTTGATGCGGGTGGTTCGCGGCGACATCTTTGCACAGCTTCGCGAGTTGACCAGCAAAGATTTCACAACGACCGCCGAGCGCGACGGTTCTTGGGGCTCGACGAGACGCACCGCAGCACTTTGTGATGATCGCCGCAGCAACCGATCGGGTCGAATACCGTACGCGACCGGCAGAAGCAGACGGTTACTACTGCAGCCCGAACTCGTCGAGGAAATCCCGGACCGCGCGGTCGAGATCCGCCAGCCCCGACTCCTCCACCGGGAGGTGGCCGGTGCCGCTGAGCGACGCGAAGCGGGTGGGCCCGGCGATCCGGTCGAAGAACTGGCGGGACAGCAGCAGCGGCGTCCACCGGTCGTCGTCGGGGTGCGCCAGCAGCAGTGGCGGCCCAGCGTAATCCTCGGGCGCCACCGCGGGCGCGGTGGCCAGGCAGCTGCGGGCGAAGCCGAGCGTGAGCCAGCTGCCGCCGCCGATGGTGTCGGCCCACACCAGGTTGGCGAACTGGCCGTGGTTGGACGCCGCGGCGATGTTCGTCAGCCAGTGCACCGGCACTCGCGCCGTCGCAAACGGCTTCGGGACCAGCGTCAGCAGCCCGGCCCACTGGGCCATCTCCGGCCGGGCCGCGAGCCGCCGCCGGACCTCGTCGCGCTGCGGGTCGGCCAGGCAGGTCGCGATCACACCGGCCACCGCGCCGCCGGCCTGCGCGGCGACGTCGTAGGCGAGCCGGCCGCCGGTGCTGATGCCGAGCAGCACGATCGGCCGATCGTCGCGGGACCGCTCGGACTCGATCAGGTCGAGCACGCAGGAAACCCAGTCCTGGTAGGTGATCCCGCGCCGGGGGGCGCCGGTCAGGCCGAAGCCGGGCAGGTCGGGGGCGACGAATTCGAAGTCCGCCAGCGACGGCAGCCGCCCGTACGGGGCGAGCATGCGGCCGTAGGTGCCGACACCGTGCAGCGCGATCAGCTTGGTCGGGGCGCTCAGGCGCGCGACGCGGTCGAGGTGGACCGCCGTGCCGCGCCACGACCACCACTGCTCGGCGGGGGCGTTCTCCGCGGTGATGCGGAGCGCACCGGGGAAGAAGTCCTGGTAGCGGAGCCAATACTGCTGGTCGCGGTAGCCGGGGCCGACGACGGTGGCGGACCCTGATGTGGATGGAGCCGAAGGCACACTCCGAACATACGGACCGGAACGGACGATGCGCATCAGCCAACAGCAGGCACGCAGCTGGTTCGCGCGGGCACGGGCGGCACGTCTGGCCAGCGTCGATGAGCTGGGACGACCGCACCTGGTGCCGATCGTCTTCGCGATCCGCGAAGATGTGATCGTCACCGCAGTGGATCACAAGCCGAAGCGGACCACGAACCTCAAGCGGCTGCGCAACATCGCCGCGAACCCGCAGGTGGCGCTGCTCGCCGACCACTACGAGGACGACTGGTCCCGCCTGTGGTGGGCCCGCGCCGACGGCGATGCGGAGCTGACCGGCAGCGCGGCGCACCCGGATCTCGTCGCGGCTCTCGCGGAGAAGTACCCGCAGTACCGGGAGAATCCGCCGACGGGCACGTTGATCGTGATCCGGGTGACGAGGTGGAGCGCCTGGTCAGGCGAACAGCCGTGACCGCCCAGATCGATCATTTCCGCTGGTCACGGGCCCGTGAGTCTTTTGGGTCGCTATAGAGGCTGTTTGGGATGTCGTGCTGTGAGGTGTGGTAGCGCGGGGTTTTGTCTTTGAAGCGGCGCAGCCGCTTAGCCCACCTACTCAGCTTGCACCGCCGCGGGTTCTCAGGTGTCTTCTCGCGAGGACAACCCCGACGTGGTGAATTGGCATTCATGATGTCGGGGATCCCACAGCGAGAAGGCGACGGTAAATCCCGCAGGGGGGCCGCCACCCGCACCGCCACGCAGAGCAAGTTTGGAAACAGGCTCTATAGCAGCCCAAAAGACTCACGGCCCCGCACCTGCAGGAACGCCGCTCCAGAGGCGATGCGGCGAAGAGTTCTACGCGCGCTTTCGTTCCAGGTGGACGACGTCCGAGTCGAGATCGAGCGGGCCGCCCGCCTCCCGGTCGTCCTCCTTGACGATCTCCACCCAGGCCAGCTGTTCCAGCTGGTGCTTGGCTCCCGCGCTGAACAGGCCCTCGACGCCCAGCGCCGCCGAGGCGGTCCGGCGCTGCTCGGCGGGCAGCTCTCCGGTGGGCGGCTCCGCGGCGCGCTGCTCCTGCCGCCGCTTCGCTCGACCTGCTCGATCAATGGCCATCTGCCCAGGCTAGCCGGGCCGTGGTGCCGCCGACCGGCGCTGCCGAGAAGACGCCAAGCCGCGCCCGGCGGCCGCCGGGCGCGAGTCAACTAGGCTGCGGATTCGTGCCCGATCCGTACTTTGTCCTGGTCAGCACGGCGGAACTCGCGGATCTGGCGAGCGCGCTGGACGTCGTCGACGGCCAGGCCGAGCTCAACCACCGCTACCGCAAGCTGATCGCCGACTCCCGCCAGGTGCTGGCGGCCGACGAGATCCGCCTCACCCAGGCCCGCGGCCTCGCGAAGCGGCTGATGGTGCTGGCCAAGGCCGCCGGCCCGGGCTTCCGCGACGGGCTGCCCGAGGCGGCCCGCGAGGCGCTCGACGCGGGCCTGGCCCAGGCCGATGCGCTGGTCTTCCACCCCGAGCCGGACTGAGCCGGAACCCCCTGAAATACCAGTGGCGGCCGGTATGTATTATTTCTTCGCAAGCCAGCGCTGCTGGTGCGCACGCCAGGTTGCCCGAGCGGCCAAAGGGAGCTGACTGTAAATCAGCCGGCAATGCCTTCGGAGGTTCGAATCCTCCACCTGGCACCCAACCGAAGATGCCCCTGTGACCAGACCGGTCGCGGGGGCATTTTCGTTTGCGCGGTTCGCGCTCGATGCCGGGGACTAGCGCGAATCGACTCCGACTCGACCGGCCTCCGGTCTGCTGCGTCGGCCGGTAGCGTGTGGCGGCAGAACTTCGCAGCTCGCGCTGCTTCGGCTCAACGGGAGGTAGTCAGGTGGCAAACCCGTCCTTCGACGTGGTGAGCAAGGTGGACCACCAAGAGGTGGACAACGCGCTGAACCAGGCGGCCAAGGAGCTCGCCAACCGGTTCGACTTCCGCGGCACCGGCTCCAAGATCCAGTGGTCGGGCGAGAACGGCGTGGTGCTGGAGTCGGAGACCGAGGAGCGTTGCAAGGCCGCCATCGAGGTCTTCAAGGAGAAGCTGATCAAGCGCGGCATCTCGCTGAAGGCGCTGGACATGGGCGAGCCGGCCAGCTCCGGCCAGATCTTCCGGGCCACCGGCAAGGTCGTGCAGGGCATCACGCAGGAGGTCGCGAAGAAGATCTCCAAGAAGATCCGCGACGAGGGCCCGAAGGGCGTCCAGGCCCAGATCCAGGGCGAGCAGCTGCGGGTCTCCGGCAAGAAGAAGGACGACCTGCAGGCCGTGATCCAGCTGCTGAAGTCCGGCGACTTCGAGGCCCCGCTGCAGTTCGAGAATTTCCGGTGACCACCGCTGGAGGATCCAGGTGAAGGGGATCGTGCTGGCGGGCGGCAACGGGACGCGCCTGCATCCGCTGACGCAGGTCGTGTCCAAGCAGCTGCTCCCGGTCTACGACAAGCCGATGATCTACTACCCGCTGTCGGTCCTGATGCTGGCCGGCGTCCGGGAAGTGCTGCTCATCTCGACCCCGGAGGACATGCCGCTGTTCCGGCGGTTGCTCGGGGACGGATCCCAGTTCGGCATCCGGATCGAGTACGCCGAGCAGGCTCAGCCCAACGGGCTCGCCGAGGCGTTCGTGATCGGCGCGGACTTCATCGGCGACGACCCGGTGGCGCTGGTGCTCGGCGACAACATCTTCTACGGGCAGGGCTTCTCCCGGGTTCTCCAGCAGTGCGTCCGCGATCTCGACGGTTGCACGCTGTTCGGCTATCCGGTTCGCGACCCGCAGCGCTACGGCGTCGGTGAGGTGGGCGAGGACGGTCGCCTGGTGTCCATCGTGGAGAAGCCGGTGGAGCCGAAGTCCAACATGGCCATCACCGGCCTGTACTTCTACGACAACGACGTGGTGGGCATCGCCAAGGGGCTCGCGCCGTCGGCCCGCGGCGAGCTGGAGATCACCGACGTCAACCTCGCCTACCTGCGGGAGGGCCGGGCGCGGCTGACGCAGCTCGGCCGCGGCTTCGCCTGGCTGGACACCGGCACCCACGACTCGCTGGTGGAGGCCTCGCAGTTCGTGCAGGTGCTGGAGCACCGGCAGGGCGTGCGGATCGCCTGCCTGGAGGAGATCGCCCTGCGCATGGGCTACATCTCGGCCGATGAGTGCTTCGAGCTGGGCACCAAGCTGGCCAAGTCGGGCTACGGCGAGTACGTCATGGACGTCGCCCGCCGCTCCGGCGCCGTTGGTTGAGCCCGCGCGCTCCGCTGCCCGGACGAGCTTTTGCCTGGTGAATGCCCGTGAGTACTTTGTGCTGCTATAGCAACTCAAAGTACTCACGGGCTTTGACCTGCGAAGATTCGGCCGTTCGGTTACCAGGCCGGAGGTAGTTGGTGGCCCGCCATGCCTTCCAGGCGGCGGATCCGGTCGGCCATCGGCGGGTGCGTGGAGAACAGCTTCGCCAGCCGCTCGCCGGGGCGGAACGGGTTCGCGATCATCAGGTGCGACTGCGACACCAGCTGGGGTTCCGGTGACAGCGGCGCCAGCTGGGTGCCGCGCTCCAGCTTGCGCAGCGCGGACGCCAGCGCCAGCGGATCGCCGGTCAACTGCGACCCGGACGCGTCGGCCTGGTACTCGCGGGAGCGGCTGACGGCCATCTGCACCACGGCGGCGGCGATCGGGCCCAGCAGCGCCACCAGCAGCATCGCGAACGGGTTGGGCCGGTTCTCGTCGTTGCCGCCGAACATGCCGAAGAACATCCCGAAGTTGGCCAGGAACGTCACCACGCTGGCGAGCGCCCCGGCGACGCTGGAGATCAGGATGTCGCGGTTGTAGACGTGCGAGAGCTCGTGGCCGAGCACGGCCCGCAGCTCGCGCTCGTTGAGCAGTTCGAGGATCCCCGCCGTGCAGCACACCGCGGCGTTGCGCGGGTTCCGGCCGGTGGCGAAGGCGTTGGGCGCCCGCGTCGGGCTGATGTAGAGCGCGGGCATCGGCTGCCGCGCCGAGGTCGCCAGCTCCCGCACGATCCGGTACATGGCCGGTTGCTCGGCCTCCGACACCGGCCGGGCGCGCATCGCGCGCAGGGCCAGGTTGGCCGAGTTGAAGTACGCGTAGCCGTTCATGCCCAGCGCCACGAAGAACGCGATGACCAGGCCGGTCCGGCCGAAGATCGACCCGACCAGCAGGACCAGCGCGCTCATTCCGCCGAGCAGCAGAGCGGTCTTCAAACCGTTGACGTGACTGTGCACCGTGCCTGCCTCCGCCCGAGGACCCACCCGGTTCCCGACCGGGACGGATGGCCTCCCAGGACACCTTTCCACGTAATCCGAAGGTCACCCAGAAAACGTCTCGGCGCGAGTCGTAGTTCCGCTGGGCGGATGTGCTGAAGCCAACGTCGCCGGGTGGCCTGGCCGCCGGGCGCCCGGGCTTACCATGGTCAGTTAGTTGAAATCACAACCTTTATCCGGTTCGGGGACCGGAGGAGCAGAAGAGGGCAACAAATGATCTTCGCCAGGCTGCGTCGCCGTCACTCGACCGGCAAGGGCACGCCGGCGCGAACCGGCTCGTCCGGCGGCTTCCTCCCCCCGACACCACTCGACAGCGGCCTGCTGACCTGCCAGGTGCACGACGAAAGCGGCGGGCTGCTGCCCGGCGCGACCGTGACGCTGCTGGACCGGCTGAACCAGCGGGCCGCGCACGGCACCACCGACAGCTACGGCTGCTTCGTCTCCTCGATCGCTCCCGGCACCCACAAGATGTCGATCAGCGCGGGCGGCTACCGCCGGTACACCACGCGCGTGGAGGTGCGGGTCAACCAGCACTGCGCGCTCGGCGGCATCCGCCTGGAGCCCGACGCCTCGCTGGAACTGCCGCGCCCGGGCCGGTACCGGTTCGACCCGTACCACACCGAGGTCCGGTTCATCGCCCAGCACATCGGCATGTCCAAGATCCACGGGATGTTCAAGAACTACGACGGCGTGGTGGAGGTGGCGCCGCGGTTCGAGGACTCGCGGATCCAGGTGGCCATCGACGCGGCCAGCATCGAGACCGGCGTGAAGATGCGCGACGACCACCTGCGGTCGGCTGACTTCTTCGACGTGGAGAACCACCCGCGGATCACCTTCACCAGCGACCGTTTCACGCACCTGCGCGCCGACCGCTGGATGATCAGCGGCCGCCTGGCGCTGCGCGGCACCAGCAGCCCGGTGCAGCTGGCGACCACCTACCTGGGCCAGCGGAAGTGGCAGGGGCCGGGCTTCGACGGCGACCTGCGGGTCGCCTGCCACGCCACCGCGACGCTGCGCCGCGAGGACTACGCGGTCAACTGGCAGGCCACCCTGGCGAAGGGCATCGCCGTGGTCGGCCCCACCATCAGCATCGAGCTCGGCGTGCAGGCCGTCCTGGAGCAGTAGGCAGGCGGCCACGACGAAGGGCGTCGCTGCAGGTCAACGACGCCCTTCGCTTGCCCCGCCCCCTCAGGCGTGCAGTTCCATCGTGCAGCACTTCGGGCCGCCGCCGGACTTCCGGAGCTCGGAGATGTCCAGCAGGACCGGCTCGTAGCCGCGGGCGGCCAGCTGCGCGGCGAGCCCGGTCGCCTCGGCCGGCAGCACCACGTGCCGCCCGTCGGACACCCCGTTCAGGCCCAGGCAGGCGGCGTCGTCGGCGTCGGCGATCACGGCGTCCGGGAACATCCGCTCCAGCACGCGGCGTGACCCGGGCGAGAACGCCTCCGGGAAGTAGGCGATCTGCGCCCGCTCGCCGCGCTCCAGCACGAACAACGCGGTGTCCAGGTGGTAGTAGCGCGGATCGACCAGCCGCAGCGAGACCACGGGCACCCCGAGCACCTCCTGGGCCTCGGCGTGCGCTTCGGGGTCGGTGCGGAATCCGCTGCCCGCCAGCAGCACCCGGCCGGTCCAGGCGAAGTCGCCCTCGGCCTCGTTGATCCGGGACGGCATCACCAGGTTCCGGTAGCCGCGGGTGACGAACCAGCGCCGGAAGTGCTCGGCCTCGGCGGCCCGCTGCGGCGCGCGGAACCGAGCGCCCAGCACCCGGTCGTCGATCACGGTCGCCGAGTTGGCCGCGAACACCATGTCGGGCAGGCCCGGCTGCGGCTCGACCACCTCGACGACGTGCCCGAGCCGTTCGTAGGCGCGCTTCAGCTCGGTCCACTGGACCATCGCCAGATCGGCGTCCACCGGTTTGCCCGGGTCCATCCACGGGTTGATCGAGTACTCGACGGTGAAGTACTTGGGCGCGCACATGACGTAGTGGCGCGTCGTGGCTTGCAGCGGCGCGAGGGTCTCTAGAGCCTGACCGGCGGTAACCGTCATGAATCGAAATCTAAGTGTTCTCCAGACCGTCCATCAATAACGCTACGTTCGTTTTTTACGGCAGAATGTTGCGTATGGACGCCTTGGACCAACGAATCATTTCGCACCTGGTGGCCGACGCCCGGGCGAGCTACGCGGAGATCGGCTCGGAGGTGGGCCTGTCGGCGCCCGCGGTGAAGCGCCGGGTGGACAAGCTGCTGGATCTGGGCGTGCTGCAAGGGTTCACGGCCGTCGTGGACCCGGAGGCGCTGGGCTGGGGAACGGAGGCGTTCGTGGAGGTGCACTGCGACGGCAACGTCCCGGCGCACCGGATCCGCAACGGCCTGGAACCGCTGCCGGAAGTGGTCGCGGCCTACACGGTGTCGGGGCAGGCGGACGCGATCGTGCACCTGCGGGCGGCGAACATCCACCACCTCGAAGAGGCGATGGAGCGCCTGCGGTCGGTCCAGTTCGTGAGCCGAACGGTGTCGACCGTGGTGCTCTCCCGGCTCCTGGAACGCCAACCCCAACCGGAGTGAGGAGAAGACCCCGTGTGCGTTTCGTGCTGCTATAGAGCCTGTTTGAGAACTCGTTCCGCGCAGTCGCGCATCCCCGCTGGCTGGTGTGGAGCGAACGGCCTGTTCGCCTCGATAGACGAGGTAAACGGTCCGT
>NZ_JBFAKG010000164.1:0-12797 GCF_040655595.1 Saccharopolyspora sp. NPDC050389 | reverse complement strand
GCGGCACGCGTTCGCCCCCGGCGACGGGGCGTCCCCGCAACCGGCTGGTCACCGTCCGTGCTGGGCTCACGGCCCCGAGCGGACTCAGCCGTGAGGCGCTTTGGGCAGGTCACCGGTCGTGAGTGGTTTGGAGAGCCATAGCGATCCAAACCACTCACGAGGCCTCGGCGGCGGAAGGAGGTGCGACCGTGTGGGCCGTGCACGGATTGTCTACTGTGGATGGTCGAATCGTGTTGTGGGCGGAGGATTCCGAGCTTCCCGCGCGAGTTTCCGGGCGCGCGCCGCGCGGCACGGTGGCGCATCCTTTCGCCGTGCCCGGTGAGGCGCTGCGCGATGCGCTGCCCGGTGAGCAGCTCAAGGTCGACTCCGTCCGCCTCCAGCTGCCCTCTTACGCCTCCGCGCCGGTCACATCTCCCGAGCTGGCGCGAGATCCGCTGACCGCGGGGCCGACGCCGCGCGGCAAGCTGCGGCTGCGGGAATGGCTGGTGCCGGCCGTGTCGTGCAGCCCCGCAGCCGTGCTCGCGCTGCTCGACGAAGGCGTGCCCGGATGCCGGTTGGGCGCCTCCGCGCACTTCCTGCGCAACGTCGCCGGATTCGCCGAGCAGGTGGTGTCGCAGGGACGGGTGCTGCCCGCGCTGGTCTTCGAGGCCGACCGGCCTGCGGCGCGCTGGCGGGCGTCGTTGTCAGGCACGGATTCGGCGCGGTTCGTGGCGCTGCGGGAATCCATGCCGCCTGCCTTCCGCTGCGAGCGCGGCGATCCGCCCGCCGACGTCCTGCGCACGGCGCTCGACGCGCTGGTCGACGGCATCGCCCGCGCCCGGGTCGCGGACGTCGAGATGCCCGGCGGCCGGACCGTCGCTGCGGCGTGGCTGAACGCGCTGGCCCACGAGCCGCGGTTCGACGGCGATCCCGCGAAGGTGCGGAAGCTCGCCCGCCAGCTGGAGACCTGGCGCGCCAGCGGCGCCCGCGAAAGCCCGGTGCGGACCTGCTTCCGGTTGCACGCCCCGGAAGACGACGAGCAGTGGCGGCTGGAGTTCCTGCTCCAGGCGGTCGACGACCCGAGCGTGCTGGTGTCCGCGAACGAGGTGTGGCGGGAGGAAAGCCGGGTCCTGCAGCGGTGGGTCGAGCAGCCGCAGGAGCTGCTGCTCGCCGACCTCGGCAAGGCGAGCCGGGTCTTCCCCGGGCTCGACGCGGCGCTGATCGTCCCGCATCCCACCGAGTTGTTCCTGGACGCCGACGGCGCGTACGAGTTCCTCACCAGTGCCGCGCTGCTGGACCAGGCCGGTTTCGGCGTGCTGCTGCCGTCCTGGTGGGGCCGCACGCAGCAGCTCGGGTTGAAGCTGACCGCGACCAGTTCCGGCACCGCCGGGACGGTGGCGAAGGAATCCGGGCTCGGCATGGACGCCGTGGTCGACTACCGCTGGGACCTCGCGCTGGGCAACGAGCGGCTGACCGAGTCCGAGCTGGAGGAGCTGGCGGCCGCGAAGGTTCCGCTGGTGCGGCTGCGTGGCAGGTGGGTCCAGGTCGACCGCAAGCGGCTGGCCGCCGGGCTGGCGTTCCTGCAGCGCTCCGGGACCGGGCGGATGACCGCCGGCGAGGTGTTGTTGCAGGCCGGGATGCAGTCCGAGGACGGCGACCTGCCGATGCCGGTGATCGAGGTGAGCGGGCGCGGGTGGCTCGGCGACCTGCTGTCCGGGCAGGCCGAGCAGTACCTGGAACCCGTGGAGCCGCCGGAAGGTTTCACCGCGACGCTGCGCCCGTACCAGCGCCGCGGCCTGGCCTGGCTGACGTTCCTGGACCGGCTCGGGCTGGGCGCCTGCCTCGCCGACGACATGGGCCTCGGCAAGACCGTGCAGCTGCTGGCGTTGGAAGCGCTGGCGCGCTCGGAAGGCCCGCGCGGCCCGACGCTGCTGGTCTGCCCCATGTCGGTGGTCGGCAACTGGCAGCGGGAGGCGGCCAGGTTCGCGCCGGCGCTGAAGGTGCACGTCCACCACGGCGGCGGGCGGCTCAGCGGCGAGGACCTGATGGAAGAGGTCGGCGGGCAAGACCTGGTCATCACGACGTATCCGCTGGCCGCGCGGGATTCGGCCGTGCTGCGGGAGATCCGCTGGGAACGGGTGGTGCTCGACGAGGCGCAGAACATCAAGAACAGCGCCTCCCGGCAGGCCAAGGCGGTGCGCGGCCTGTCGGCCCGGCAGCGGATCGCGCTGACGGGCACGCCGGTGGAGAACCGGCTCGCTGAGCTCTGGTCCATAATGGACTTCGCGAATCCCGGCGTGCTGGGCTCGCTGAGCACGTTCCGGGCCAGGTTCGCGGTTCCGGTGGAACGCGACGGCGACACCGACGCCGCGGCCCGGTTGCGGCGCATCACCGGGCCCTTCGTGCTGCGGCGGCTGAAGACCGATCCGGCGATCATCGGCGATCTACCGGACAAGATCGAGATGAAGCAGCTCTGCAACCTCACCGCCGAGCAGGCATCGCTGTACCAGGCGGTGGTCGACGACATGCTGGCGCGCATCGACGATAGCGTTGGCATGGAGCGTCGCGGGCTGGTGCTGGCGACGATGTCCAAGCTCAAGCAGGTGTGCAACCACCCGGCACAGCTGCTCGGCGACGGCTCGCCGCTGCCCGGGCGGTCGGGGAAGTTGTTGCGGCTGGAGGAAATCCTCGAATCGGTGCTGGCCGACGGCGACAAGGCGCTGTGCTTCACGCAGTTCGCCGGGTTCGGCGGGATGCTGGTGCCGCACCTGTCGGCGCGGTTCGACACCGAGGTGCTGTTCCTGCACGGCGGCACGACGAAGAAGGCCCGCGACGAGATGGTCCGGCGGTTCCAGGAAACCGACGGGCCGTCGATCTTCCTGCTGTCGCTGAAGGCCGGTGGCACCGGGCTGACGCTCACCGCCGCCAACCACGTCATCCACCTCGACCGGTGGTGGAACCCGGCGGTCGAGGACCAGGCCACCGATCGGGCGTTCCGCATCGGCCAGCGCCGGGACGTGCAGGTCCGCAAGCTGACCTGCATCGGCACCCTGGAGGAGAAGATCGACCGGATGATCGAGGACAAGAAGGCGTTGGCGCAGCTGGTCGTCGGTTCCGGCGAGAACTGGCTGACCGAGCTGTCCACCCGCGAGCTGCGCGACCTGGTCGCGCTGGAGGCGGAGGCCATCGGTGAATGAATGGCGCCGGTTCCCGCCGCCGGCGAAGCCGATCCGGGTCGAGGGCGGCATCAAAGCGCGCAGCAAGCGCGGCGAGATCGCGCAGACCTGGTGGTCGCGGCGGTTCATCGAGGTGCTGGAGTCGTTCGGCATGGGCGGCCGGCTGCAGCGCGGCAAGCGATACGCACGCGCGGGGCAGGTGCTCAGCCTGACGCTGTCGACCAGTTTGGTGGTCGCGCTGGTGCAAGGTTCCCGGCCGGAGCCGTACCGGGCGCGGATCGCGATCAAGGCGTTCACCTCGGGCGAATGGGAGCGGATCGAGCGGGCGCTGGCCGGGCAGGCGCTGTACGCGGCGAAGCTGCTGGCCGGGGAGATGCCGACGGACGTCGAGCGGGTCTTCGACGAGCTCGGGCTGCAGCTGTTCCCGACGACGATGCGGGAACTGACGATGGATTGTTCCTGCCCGGACTGGGAAATCCCGTGCAAGCACCTGGCGGCGGCCTGCTACCTGGTGGCGGAGTCGTTCGACGAGGACCCGTTCCAGATCCTCGCCTGGCGCGGCCGGGGGCGCGAGGAGCTGCTGGACCGGCTGCGGGCGTTGCGCGGGAGCGTCTCGGGTCCGGCGGCAGAGGAGCCCGACGACGTGGCACCGCTGTCGGAATGCCTGGAAACCTTCTGGACCGCCCCGGAATCCCCGGCGGCGCCGGCAACTCCCAGCCCGGAGCCGACCGCACCGGATGCGCTGCTCGACGAGCTCGACCCGCTGCCGGTACAGATCCGGGACGAATCCGCCGTCGAGCTCCTTCGTCCCGCCTACCGGGCCATGACGGGCTCGTGAGCGTTCGTTCCGGTTCTTACCGGAGCGAGCACTCACGAGCGTTGGGTCACGGCCCTTCCAGGTGGTCGGAGCGGCAGGATCGGGGCGCGTTCACCGGGTTGCAGCGCGCCGGGGTGCCGAGTTCTGCGACGTAGTCGGAGCCGTAGCGGGCAGCCAGGCCCGGTGCCGGGAAGTCCGTGCTGACGATCTGCGCTCCGCTGGCCAGCGCCGCTTCCAGGCGGGCGGTGTCACCGGTGGTGGCTTCGGCGAGCGGCACGTCCGAGCGGGTGCGCACCAGGTATCCGCGCTTCACCCAGTCCCGGATCTGCGCGCCGTTCCCGCCGGTCGGGTCGTTCTGCGACATGAACGCCGCATCCGGTCGGCCGGGCACGGAGTTGGTGAACAGCACACGGCCTTCGAGGTTGGGGCGGTTCTCCAGGTACGGCGCCTGCTGCTGGGGATCGCGGTTGTCCATCAGGAAGACGAACTTGCCGCGGGCGTCGGCGAGCTTCGGCCAGCCGAAGCGCAGCACCGACTGCTCCAGCGTGAGGCCCGGTTTCCGGACGTCGTCCGGGGTGATCATCTGGTCGGCCGAGATCACCGAGCGGATCTCGGCGTCCAGGTCGGCGAACCGCTTGGCGTCCCACGGCGGGGAATCCGCGCCGCCGCGCTGCTCCATCGCCGGATCGGTCTGCTTGAGCTCCAGCAGGATCGGGATCGGGGCGTGCCCGGGGTGCGCGTCGGACCAGTCGCGGACCTGGCGCAGGCAGTTGACCAACGTCGAGCAGGACGTGGCGTAGTCGTGGTCGGCCCAGTGCATCACCTTGATCCCCGGCTTGGCCAGATCTGGATCGGTGAGCGGCCCCAGCCCGGCGTCGCGGCGGATGAGCGGAGAGGTGTAGAGCCCGCCTCGGTCGCCGTCGGGCATCAGGTCCAGCTCGATGTGCCGCACCGACTGGCGTTCGAACTGCACCGGCAGCGATGCGTGCGAATACCAGAGGTTGTCGGATGCGGACTGGTGGAGCTGTTCGGCGCGGGAGAGTTCGCGGTGGTAGCTGTTGTGCGTCCCGATGACCTGGATCTGGTTCATCCGCAGGTCTTCGCGCTCCGACGGGCTGGCGTTCGCGGCGGACACCAGCAGGCCGGCGCAGGCGGCCAACGAAGCGGCGATCACGCCTGCACGGGCGATTCGCATGACGGGCTCCTCGAGTGGGTGGCCGCCCAGCCTGGAACGACGAGATGACCGTGCCGCGATCCGCCGAACACCCACCGACGAACGCCAGGCGAACACCTGGGTGAACGTTCGGCCTGCTCAGGGCCCGTGTGTACTTTGTGTCGCCATAGCAGCACAAAGTACACACGGGCCCCCATCAGGCCGAACGTCCGTCCACATGGGACCGATCTGATTGGGTTCTGGCATCTCCGATGCCTCGGTAGGCTCTGCGGTGGGAGGCGGTCGTGGGAGATGCTGTTCTTGTCACCGGGGCTTCGTCCGGGCTGGGGTTGGCGACTTCGACCTCGCTCGCCAAGGCCGGCCGGCCGGTGATCCTCGGGTGCCGGAACGCCGAACGCGGCGCGGCCGCCGCCTCGTCGATCCGGGCGCAGGCCCCGGATGCGGACGTGTCCGTGCTGGAGCTGGACGTTGCGAACCTCTCGTCCGTCCGGGCGGCGGTGCGCGCTTTGGACGGGCGACCGCTGGGCGCGTTGGTGTGCAACGCGGGAATTCAGCTCACGACCGGTGTTCAACGATCACCGGACGGCCACGAGT
This sequence comes from Saccharopolyspora sp. NPDC050389, assembly GCF_040655595.1. NCBI lineage: Bacteria > Bacillati > Actinomycetota > Actinomycetes > Pseudonocardiales > Pseudonocardiaceae > Saccharopolyspora > Saccharopolyspora sp. NPDC050389. Next base: position 7,057 of record NZ_JBFAKG010000164.1, on the reverse strand, counting down.
TGACCTTCGCCACCAACCACCTCGGGCACTTCCTGCTGATCCAGTCGCTGCTGGAGCACCTGGGCGAGCCCGCGCGCATCGTGCTCGTCTCCAGCGGCACGCACCTCGGGCCGTTGCAGTCCTTCGGGTTCCCCGCGCCGCGTTGGGAAGATCCTCGCGCGCTCGCCGATCCTGGCCTGTCGTCGCTGGGCGGTTCGGCTCGGCACGGGCGGATCCGCTACTCAACATCCAAGCTGGCGAACATCTACACCACATATGAGCTGGCACGGCGGCTGCGTGACCGAAAGATCACGGCCAACGCCTTCGACCCAGGGCTCATGCCGGAAACCGGGCTGGCGCGCGACTATCCCCCGCCTGTCCGGCGCCTTTACGCCCGAATCGCCCCGATGTTGATCCGCGCGCTGCCAGGCGTCCGGCCGGTCGACCAGTCCGCGAGCGATCTGGCGTGGCTGGTCACCAGCCCGGAACCGGCAGCGGTCAGCGGCGCGTACTTCACGGGCCGCACGAGGCGGCGGAGCTCCGCGGAGTCCTACGACGAGGCGCGCGCCAAGGAACTCTGGGAAGTCTCAGAAGAACTCATCTCCTGACGCCCGCTTGGCCGGCGGAGGCATCGAGATCCGGGACTCGAAAGATCCCGACGGACCGATCCTCCAGTTCAACGGCACCGCTTGGGCGGGGTTCCGGCGTTCACCTCGTCAAGGGCGCTCGTCGATGGCGGGCATCTGAGCACCGCCTGGGTTCCAGGTTTGCAGGAACTGGGGTTGGCGGGATTCATCGACCAGCTCGATCCTCGCTCCGATCGAGTCCATCCGGTGGTACGCGAAGGCCCTGCCGTACGGGCAGCCGGAGAAGTCCTCCGGCAGGCCTTGGTCCGCGAGCCTGCGCGCGCCGGCCTCCAGCGAGCTCGTCCAGTAGCCGAGGTGGTCGAACCTGGCTCCCGCGGACGCGTCCCACGGGCTTCCCGGCGGGCCCTCGATCAGTTCGATGAACGGCGCTCCGCCCTTGGTGAAGACGATCCGGTACTCCCAGTCCGCGAGCCGGCTGGTCTGCGGTTCGTTCCACTCGACGCTCGCGGACTTCTCGAAGTCGCGCATCGCCTTCTCGACGTCGGGCACGACGAAACACACGTGGTAGAAGGCAGTCACCGCCGAAGTATCCCCTCGAGGCGCTCGGCTGGCGGGAGGGAGGCACCCCCAGTTGCCTCCCTCCCGCGCTCCCACGCGCTCCCGGTCATAAGACGCCCGGGAAGTCATTTGGTTGCATCGTTGTTTTTCCCGTTATTGCCGGAGTCCGCGCATCAGGCGTTGCCGTTGCCGAGTTCGCTGCAGGTCGTCGGGTAGTCGGGCGGGATCTGGGCCTTCGCCACGCCCATGACCACGACCGATGCGAGCACCGCCGCCGCCAACCCGATCACCACGCCTACCGGGATCACCAGTCCCAGCGCCGCGCCCTCGCGCCACCGCTTCTTGACCATCAGTGTCACCGCGACGCGCTGGCAGCCGGCGAACAGCGCCATGCAGATCGGCAGCAGGGTGACGTGCAGCAGAAGCGCCACCGGCAGCACAACGAAGGTGATCACCACCCCGCCGCTCGCGTCGGCGAGGTCGCACTTCTTCCACAAGCTGCCGACGGCCTGGAGGTCGTACCAGGTCATCACGATCGCCACCGGGAAGGCCCCGAGCACCGCGAATACCGCCCAGGCCCAGGCCGAGTTGATCTTCACCGGTTCGCTCTGCTCTATTGCGGTCACATTGTTGGGGACGCGCGAGCCGAGGTGCGGTTGTGCCGAGCCGCCTCAATCGACGATTCGCTCCAGCAGGCGGACGGTGACCTCGGCACCGACCTCCTTGCCGATCGCCTTGCGGATGTCGGCCTTCACCGGCAGCTTGTGGGTGCCGTCGCCCAGCGCCATGAACGAGCTCCGGAACGGCCGGCCGTCGATCGTGCCCCGGACCTTCACCAGGCCGCGGGTGCCGAAGTACTCGACCGACCGCGGCCAGACCACGTAGGTCCAGCCGCCCCGGTTCGGGCTCTTCTGCAGCTTCGCGGTGAACTGCTCGTCCATCGTGTGCCCCTCTCGCGAACCGCCTCCTGAACGTGCAGACCTCCCGGGGCCGCGGAACTCATCGCTCTGGCCTTCCCGGGTCCGAGCGGTTATGCATGTTCCGCGAAGATCGAAAGGCGGGCGTAATGCAGTGGAAGAAGTTCGGTTCCGGGTTGGTCGCGGCGGCTGTCGTCGCCTTGAGCGCGGCGTGCTCCGCGGCTCCGGTCGAGCCCGCGAAGCCCGCGGCGAGCCGGTTGGACGACGTCGTCCAGCGCGGTGAGCTGCGAGTTTGCAGCACCGGGGACTACCGGCCGTTCACCTACCGGGACGCGGCGGGCGCCTGGAGCGGCATCGACATCGACATGGCGCACGACCTCGCAGGCAAGCTCGGGATCAAGGCGACGATCGTGCCCACGACCTGGAAGACGCTGGTCGCCGACTTCAACGCGCAGTGCGACATCGCCGTCGGCGGAGTGTCGATCACCCTGGAACGCGCGAAGCAGGCGTTCTTCAGCACCGCCTACGTGGTCGACGGCAAGACGCCGATCACTCGCTGCGAGAACGCGGCGCGGTTCCAGACGTTGCAGCAGATCGACCAGCCCGGCGTCCGCGCCGTCGTCAACCCCGGCGGCACCAACGAGCAGTTCGCCAGGCAGAACCTCAAGCAGGCCACCATCGTCGAGCACCCGGACAACAACACGATCTTCCAGCAGATCCTCGACGGCAAGGCCGACCTGATGATGACCGACGCCGCCGAGACCAAGTGGCAGGCCAGGCAGCATCCGGAGCTGTGCTCGGTGCACCCCGAGCAGCCGTTCACCTTCAGCGAGAAGGCGTACCTGCTCCCGAAGGGCGACGTCGTGTTCCAGCAGTACGTGAACCAGTGGCTCAACCTCGCGCTGCACGACGGCACCTACGCGCGCATCGCGGAGCCCTGGATCGGCTGAACTGTGATGTTGGCCCTCGGGATGTGTCGGCGAGGTTGAGCGCGTGCGACGCTTTCCCACGCAACCATCCGCAACTACCCGGGGACCCGCGATGCGGGCTTCGAGGAAAAGGACGGTCAACGATGACTGCTGCCCAGAACCAGGGCGAGACGGCCGCGCCGTACGGATCCACGCCGACCAAGCGGCGAGTGCGAATCCACCACCTCCAGCAGCTGAAGGAGCGCGGCGAGCCCTGGCCGATGCTCACCTCCTACGACATGTACACCGCGCGGATCTTCGACCAGGCCGGCATCCCGGTGCTGCTGGTCGGCGACTCGGCCGCCAACAACGTCTACGGCTACGAGTCCTCGCTACCGGTGACCGTGGACGAGTTGCTGCCGCTGGTCCGTGCCGTGACCCGGTCGGCGGAGAGGGCTCTGGTGGTGGCCGATCTGCCGTTCGGCTCGTACCAGGCGTCGCCGGAGCAGGCGCTGGCCACTGCGACGCGGTTCATGAAGGAAGGCCGCGCGCACGCGGTCAAGCTCGAAGGCGGCCGCCGCTACGCCCCGCAGATCGAGGCGCTGGTGTCGGCGGGCATCCCGGTGATGGCCCACATCGGCTTCACGCCGCAGAGCGAGCACGGCCTCGGCGGCTACCGCGTGCAGGGCCGCGGCGACAAGGCCGACGAGCTGCTCGCCGACGCGCTCGCGGTGCAGGAGGCCGGCGCGTTCTCCGTGGTGCTGGAGATGGTGTCGGCGGACGCGGCGAAGCAGGTGACCGGAGAGCTGCGCATCCCGACGGTCGGCATCGGGGCCGGGCCGGATTGCGACGCCCAGGTGCTGGTCTGGACGGACATGTCGGGCATGAACACCGGTCGCACGGCGAAGTTCGTGAAGCGCTACGCCGACGTGGGCGGCATCCTGGCCGACGCGGCCGGCCGCTTCGCGGACGATGTCCGCGGCCATGCTTTCCCGGCCGCGGAGCACTCCTTCCACTGAGGTGACGCCGGGGTGCGCGGCTTCGGCCGCGCACCAACCGGAAAGGATCAGCCGCCGGCTGCCCGGGCGATGCGATCGGCCAGTTCCCGCGAGTAGCTGATGAGCTCGGGCGGAGCCTCGATGGTGTAAGGCACGCCGACCGTGGCGAGGGTGACGGACAGCCATTCCCAGGAGTCGGCGCTGGTGACGTAGCGGCAGCTGGTGTCATCGATGGCCTCGAGCGACCCCGCTTCGGCGATCAGCCGATCGGAGACCACCGAGACCGGCGCCGCGAAACGCACCACGCCGCGCTGCCCGGTGAGCGGAAACCGGGCGCTGTCCTGGACGAAGCTCACCGGGTCGTCGGCGGGCAGCTCGCGGGGAGTGAAGGTGGTGCCCGGAACGCTGAGCTCGCCGATCCGGTCGATGCGGTAGGTGCGCCAGTCGGCGCGGTCGCGGTCCCAGCCCAGCAGGTACCAACGGCGGTCGAACAGCACCTGGCGGTAGGGCTCGACGCGGCGTCCGGTGTGCTTCCCGCTGCGACTGGTGTAGTCGAAGCGCACGTCCTGGTGCATGTGCGCTGCGGTCGCGAGCAGCTGCACGGTTCGCAGATCCAGTGCCTGGGTGGCGCGGGAGGTCGTCTCGGTTGCCGAGGCGAGCGCCTGTATCCGGGCGCGCAGCCGGGTCGGTACGACGCGTTCGAGTTTGCGTAGGGCGCCTTCGGCAGCATCGCCGGCCCCGCCCATCTGGGTGAGGGCGGCGATCCGCAGGCCGACGACGGTGGCGACCGCCTCGTCGTCGGTGAGCAGCAGCGGCGGCATGGCCCGACCGGCGACGAGCTGGTAGTTGCCGCCCGGCCCGCGCGTCGAGGAGACCGGGTAGCCGAGCTCGCGCAGGCGGTCGAGGTCGCGCCGCAGGGTGCGCGGTGATGCGCCCAGCCTCGCGGCCAGTTCAGCCCCGGGCCAGCTCCGGCCGCTCTGCAGCAGCGAGAGCAGCTCCAGCAGCCGTGTGCTCGGATCCGTCATCGCACTCGAACCTAACCGGAATTGTGGCCAGGATTCGACCACAACCGACCGTAGCGTCCCGGGTATGGCACATGAACCCGAGAAGATCGTCGTCACCACACCCACCGGACACGTGGGATCCCGAGTCGTGCAACTGCTCCTGCAGGCGGGTGTGCGCCCGACGTTGCTGATGCGCGAACCCGCCAAGCTCGACGCGGCGACGCGTGACCGGGTCGACGTCGTGCCGGGCGACCAGGGGGATGCCGATTTCGTCCTCCGCGCAACGGAGGGCGCTGCCCGCCTCTTCTGGGTGGACCCACCCACGCCCGATGACGACCCTGCTGCCGGCTACGCCCGCATGGGCGCCAACGCGGCGCGCGCGGTTAGGGAGAACGGCATCGCCCGGACCGTGTTCCTCAGCAGCGTCGGTGCGGAGAAGCGCCACGGAGCCGGCGAGATCGATGGCCTGGCCCGGACCGAGGAACAGCTGGATGCCACCGGCGCCGACGTGCTGCACCTGCGCTGCGGGTACTTCTTCACCAACCTGCTCATGGAGCTCGACGGCCTGCGCGAGGGCGTGCTCCGCACCCCGTGGCCCCTGGACTTCTCGATGTCCTGGGTCGATCCCCGCGACATCGGCGAAGTCGTGGCCGCGCGACTGCTCTCGGACGGTTGGTCGGGACGCCACGTGCAGGCCGTGCACGGCCCCGAAGACCTGACGTTCCCGCGGGTGGCCGAAATCCTGAGCAACGCAGTGGGGCGCGAGGTGCGCGCCGAGCGGATCTCCGATGACGAGTTCCGCGCCTCGCTGCGATCGGCCGGTTTGAGCAGCGGACAAGTCGAGGGCGTCGTCGGCATGTCGACCGGGCTGCGCGAGAACTTCGTCCCCGAGGACAAGCGCAGCATCCTCACCACGACACCGACCGCTCTCGCCGCCTGGGCCCACGCGCATCTCCGGCCCTTGCTCTGACCCGCGCGTGCAGGGGGCTGTGCGCACAGCCCCCCGCACTCCTGCGGCTCTAGGCGGGCGGAGTGCCGGCGCCGAAGGGCTTGCCGCCCAAGGCTTCCCGGCCGTGTGGCGTGTCCCAGCCGGACAGGTCCGGGCCCGCCGGGACGATGCCGGTCGGGTTGATCTGGTGGTGCGTCGCGTAGTAGTGGCGCTTGATGTGGTCGAAGTCGACCGTGTCGCCGAAGCCCGGTGTCTGGAACAGATCCCTGGCGTACGCCCACAGGACCGGCATTTCGGTGAGCTTCCGGCGGTTGCACTTGAAGTGGCCGTGGTAGGCGGCGTCGAAGCGCACCAGCGTGGTGAACAGCCGGACGTCGGCCTCGGTGATCGCGTCGCCGACCAGGTACCGGCGGTCCGCCAGGCGCTCGGAAAGCCAGTCCAGGCGGGCGAAAAGCCGCTCGAAGGCCTCCTCGTAGGCCACCTGCGAGGTGGCGAAGCCGCAGCGGTAGACGCCGTTGTTGACGTCGGCGAACACCACCGCGTTGACTTCGTCGATCTCCGCGCGAAGGTGCTCCGGGTACAGCTGCGGCGCACCTTCGCGGTGGTACGCGGCCCATTCCGTGGACAGGTCGAGCGTCAGCTGCGGGTAGTCGTTGGTGACCACCTTGCGCTCGGCGACGTCGAGGACCGCGGGAACCGTGTAGCGGCCGGTGAATTCGGGATCGGCGGCCAGGTATGCCTCGGAGAGGAAGGCGATCCCGGTCGCCGGGTCCTTCTCCTCCGGATCGAGGGTGAAGCGCCAACCGCGCTCGTCGCGGATCGGGTCGACGATCCCCAGCGACAGCACGTCCTCCAGCCCGAGCAGGCGGCGCACGATCACCGACCGGTGCGCCCACGGGCACGCCAGGCTCACCACCAGCCGGTACCGGTCCGGCTGCACCGGCCACCGGGACGAGCCGTCCGCGGTGATTCGCTCGGTGAACCGGTTCGCCTGCCGCACCCACTCGCCCCGCGTCGAGGTCTCCGCCTTGAACTGTGCCTCGGCCATGCCCCCACCCTACTGACGCGGCGGAGCGGTCGTGAGTGCGAAAACCGGTTCTTACCGGCTTTCGCCGAGGCGCTGGTCGGCAAGGACCGCGAGTCCCACCAGCGCGACC
>NZ_JBFAKG010000163.1:0-12933 GCF_040655595.1 Saccharopolyspora sp. NPDC050389 | reverse complement strand
AACTTCATCCCCCCCTCACTTACCCCCCTCCCCCCACCCCCTATCCGGGGCCGTTTAGATTTGGGTCTTGATGCCCAAACAAAAACACCCCCCGGCCCCGGGCCGACCGCGACCGCACCGCATCCCGAGGAAGGCAGCACCTTGACCCTCTCCGCCTACTCCGATCGCGTTCTGCCCGATGACGCGGCCCGGGCGACGCTGGTCGCCCGCGTCTTCGACCCGGCGTGCGGCGGCCCGTGCGTCGCCGCGGTGCGCGGCACGGCGGTCGTCGACCTGACCGGTGTCGAGCCCACGGTCTCCGGGCTGCTCGAACGGGCCGACGCCGGGCAGATCGTGCGGGCGCACGAGGGCGGCCGGAGCTGGCAGCTCGCCGATCTCCTGCGGGCCACGCTCTCCGGCGACCGCGCCCGGCCGCACTTCCTGGCGCCGGTCGACCTGCAGGTCCTCAAGGCCGCGGGCGTGACCTTCGTGCGGAGCATGCTGGAGCGGGTGATCGAGGAGCGCGCCGACGGCGACCTCCGCCGGGCCGAGGAGATCCGCGCCAAGCTCGGCGACGTCATCGAGGGCCGGATCTCCCAGGTGCGGCCGGGCTCCGCCGAGGCGCAGCGGATCAAGGAGGTGCTCGTCGCGGAGGGTCTGTGGTCGCAGTACCTGGAGGTCGGCATCGGCCCGGATCCGGAGATCTTCACCAAGGCCCCGGTGCTGTCCGCGGTCGGCACGGGCGCCGAGATCGGCGTGCTCGAACGCTCGACGTGGAACAACCCGGAACCCGAGCTCGTACTCGCGGTCACCTCCCGCGGTGTTCCGGTGGCAGCGACGCTCGGCAACGACGTCAACCTCCGCGACTTCGAGGGGCGCAGCGCGCTGCTGCTCACCGAGGCCAAGGACAACAACGCGTCCTGCGCGATCGGCCCGTTCCTCCGGCTCTTCGACGACGAGTTCACCCTCGACGACGCGCAGAACCTGGAAATCGGCCTGGATATCGCCGGGACCGACGGCTACCGGCTGGAGGGCGTCAACCCGGTCGGCGAGATCAGCCGCGATGTGCGCGAGCTCGTCGGGCACGCGCATGGCCGCCACCACCAGTACCCGGACGGGTTCGTGCTGTTCACCGGCACGATGTTCGCCCCCACCGAGGACCGCGACGTCCCCGGCCAGGGCTTCACGCACAAGCACGGCGACGTCGTGCGCATCTCCTCCCCCGCGCTCGGTAGCCTGATCAACGTCGTGAACACCGCGGAGGCCGCTCCCGACTGGACCTTCGGCATCCGCGCGCTGATGACCAACCTCGCCGCCCGCGGCCTGCTTCCGGGCGCCGCGACGTGATCGGCGCCGCCGATCAGCCGCGCCGAGCGAGTTTCGCCCAAGAGGCCGGATTCGTCCCGCCGGACGGCCGGTGAAGGAGCCGAATTCCTTGCCATTCACAGACATCGCTTTCACCGATTCCGCCCGGCGGGCGCTCGATGCCCGGTGGGGCCTGGACTTCCCGGGCGATCCCGTCCGGCTGCACGGCGGTGAGGAGTCCGCCGCCTTCGCCGTCGGCGGCCACGTCGTCCGGGTGGGCCCGCAATGGCGCAGGACGGAAGAAGCCGAGTGGTGCTACGCCATCGCCTCGCATGCTTCGACCGACGTGCCGGAAGTGGTCGCTCCGGTTGCGACGCTCGACGGGCGCACGGTGATCCGGGTCGATGGCCGCCCGGTGTCGGTCTGGCCGTTGGTCCCGGGCAAGTGGCCGACCCGCGAAACGCCCGGCGCCCCGACGCAGGCCGCCTCACTGCTCGCGCGGTTGCACCGCTCCTTGGCCGGGATGCAGCCGCCGCCGCGGCCCGTCACCGCCGGCCTGGAGGCGGGCTTGGACGGATCCGAGCCGCCAGCGGAGCCGGCTCTCGCGGACCCGGAACTCGATTCGTGGCTGGCGGAATTCCACCGCGCCCACCAGGAACGCCAGCCCGTGCACGGTGACTTCTACCCGGGCAACACGCTGTCCGACGGGAGCGCCCTCACCGCCGTGGTGGACTGGGACGAGGCGTGCGTGGTCGCGCCCGCGGTCGAGGTCGCCTACGCCGCCCTGGAATGGGCCGAGGAGGAGTCCGCGATCGACATCTCGTCGATGCGCTCCTTCCTGCACGCTTACGCCGCGGCCGGCGGGCCGGCCGGGCTCCTCGACGAGGAGACCCTGGCGCAGCTCATCCGGCACCGGCTGCGCCGCGAGGTGGTGTCCTTCCACGAGCAGCGGCGACTCGGCGTCGTGCACGATGCCGAAGACCTCTCCTACCACGAACGCCGCCTCGAGATCTTCGCCGAACTCCGCCCGTGACGCCGCAGGTCACCGGGCCGCGGTCGTGGTGCGGCCGTAGCGGTCTTCCAGGCGGACGACGTCCGCCTGCCATCCCGGCTCCGCCGTGGACGCCTCCAGCAGGACCGCGTCGGACACCGCCGTGACCCGGTGCACGACACCGGACGGGATGCTCGCCGTCTGGCCGGGGTCGAGTTCCATCCGGACCAGCGACGTGCGGTTGGGCCCCAGATCGAGGAGCACGATGCCGGACTGCACGGCGATCGTCTCCTCCTTCTTCTCGTGGTACTGCAGCGAAATCGCCTCACCCGCCCGGATGTGCAGCACCTTGCCGACGTAGCGGCCGGCTACCACGGCGAAGATCTCCTCGTAGCCCCAGGGCTTTTCGATCCGGACCACCGTTGCGAGGCTGGACAGCGCGAACTCTGCGACATCTGTCACGACGATCCATCCCTTCCCGTGCGGCGTGCCCCACTCGGATGCGCGTTTCCGCACCGGGCACCGGCGCAGCGGACGGCTCCGAAAGCACGTCCACGGATCTTCCGAGGTGGTGGCGCACAAGCCCGCATTCGTTTCCCCCAAGCACGCGGCGTTCGATCCGAACACCGCGGACCTGCGCACCATAACGCCGGGGCCGCGCAGCCGCCCAGGGCACGAGGTGCCCGGTGGCGCACCGCTACCGGATCGGACGACAGGCGGCGCACGATTCCCGTGAACGGCAAGGAAGTTCGCCGATCAGCGCCGTGCCGCCGGAACGATTCATCCGGCACTCGGAAGCCGGGTCAGCCGATGGAGTCGGGCCCGACCGTCGGCAGGTAGCGGGGTGCCCGCCAGGCCTTCAGCTCGCGTTCGGCGGACGCCGCCAGCGACAGCAGCTCGGCGTCCTGCCGGTGGCTGGCCATGAGGAGCAACCCGACCGGGAGCTCGCCGACGGAACCGGCGGGCACCGAGACCGACGGGTAGCCCGCCACCGCGGCCGGCGTCGAGGACGAGATCACGTCGTTGTCGCCGCGCTCGCAGTCGGTCGTCCACGCCGGCGGGTTCGTCGGCGCGGCGATGGCGTCCAGGCCGTGCTCGGCCATGGTCTCGTCGATCGAGCGCCGGGAAAGATCCGTCAGCTCGGCGCGCATCGCCTGGTACTGCGGATCGGTCGTCGGCGGCGCGGCGAGCGCCTGTTCGAAGAGCTCCTGGCCCGCGAAGCAGGTCTGCTCCGCCGGGGTGCGCCGGTTGAACTCGATCAGCTCGGCGAGGTCGCGTGGGCCCTGCCGGGTCGCGAGGTACGCGTCGATGTCGCGATGGAACTCGCTCAGCAGCGCCGGGAACTCCAGCTCGCCGAGCCGGTCCTGGTAGGGCGGGGTCACCTCCACCACCACGGCGCCCGCCTCGGTGAGCCGCTCTGCTGCCTCGGTCATCACGGCATCGACGTCCGCCCCGAGCGACGGCAGCCGCCAAAGCCCGATCCGCTTGCCGCGCAGATCGCCCAGCGGCGAGAACGTGCTCTCCTCGCCCTGCAGCACCGCGAAGGTCAGCGCCGTGTCGATGACGTTGCGCGCCATGGGGCCCGCGGTGTCCTGCTCCGCCGAGATCGGCACCACGCCGGACTGGCTGACGAGGCCGAGGCTCGGCTTGTGGCCGACCACCCCGTTCATCCCCGCCGGGCACACGATGGAGCCGTCGGTCTCCGTGCCGATCGCCACCTGCGACAGCGACGCGGCGAGCGCGGCGGCGGACCCGGACGACGAACCGCACGGATTGCGGTCCAGCACGAACGGGTTGCGCGTCTGCCCGCCCACCGCCGACCACCCGGAGGTCGGCGTCTCGGCGCGGAAGTTCGCCCACTCGGAAAGGTTCGTCTTCCCGAGGATGACCGCGCCCGCGTCCCGCAGCCTGGTCACCAGGACCGCGTCCGAGCCGGGCGGGCTCCCGGCCAGCGCCAGCGAGCCCGCCGTGGTCGGCAGATCACGGGTGTTCACGTTGTCCTTGAGCAGCACGGGAATGCCGTCGAGCGGGCCGAGGACGGCGCCGCTGCGGTGGCGGGCATCGCTGGCGGCCGCCTGGGCCATCGCAGTCGGATCGATGCGCAGCACCGCCTTGATCTTGGGATCGATGGTGCGGATCCGCTCCAGGTAGGCGGCGGTCAGCTCCGACGACGTGAGCGATCCACCCGACATCCTGGCCTGGAGCTCGGGAATCGTCACCGTGTCGAGGTCGACGCCCAGCGCCCCGTACCCGGTCGCCCCGGGATTGCCCAGCATCAACGAGCCGGCGGTGAGTGCCGCGATCAGCGCGAAAGCGCCAGTCCTGCGCATGACGCCATAAGACAGCCCGGAACGGATCACCGCAAGATCTTTTCGCCGCAGTCGCTCGTCGCCCGGTCAGCCGAGGAACAACTGCGCGATCACCGCTGAGACGAGGAACGACGCGGCGAAAGACATCAGCCCCACCGGGACGATCCGCCAGCCGATCCGCTTGAGCGCGGGCAGGTCCTTGCCGATGCTGAGGCCCGCGAAGACCAGGATCGGCGTCGCCATCGCGAGGAACTCGACCGGCTTCACCAGCGACATCACGGCGTCGGCGACCGGGGAGATCGGCGAGGTGAGCAGGATGGCCAGCGCGGAGGTCCCGGCGACGGCGGGCAGCTTGGTCAGCCGCTTGATCCCCAGCCCGGCGACGACGACGGCGGCCACCAGCGCGAAGCCGAGCAGCGCGCGGGGCTCGACACCGCCCGCGTGGACGGCGTTGGAGACGAACATGGCCGCCAGCGCGATGAGGATCGCCGGCAACGGCCGAACCCGGCTCGGGCTGCCGCTTTCGAGCTCCGCCGCCGACAGGTCCGGGGCGGCCGAGGGCTCGATCTTGCGGCCGCGGGTGAGCAGCTTGTAGAAGCGGTCGGCCAGCGGGAGCGCGACGAACATGCCGATGTAGACGCCGGCGAGGCTGGTGACGAGGTTGCTCACGGTGGCCAGCGCCACGATCTGGTTCGCCAGCTCGGGGTACTCCGCGGCGATCGCTGCCGACGAGGCGGCCATCACCGAGCCGGACCCGACGCCGGTTCCCATCGCCAGCGCCAGCGGGCTGAGGATCCCGCTGCCGGCCAGCAGGCTCGCGAGCAGCGTCACGTACAGCGCGCCGATGACGCTGCCGAAGATGTACATGCCGAGCACGCCGCGGTATTCCTCGGAGTCGGGCCCGAACCGCTCGGACACCATCGCGAACGAGCCCTCGCGGTCGATGGAGAAGCACGCGCCCACCGCCGACCGCCCCATCCTCAGGAGCACGGCGAGCGGCAACGACAACGCGACCGTTCCGAACAGGTGCCCGACCTCCTGGAACAACAACGCGAAGCTCGCCTGCCGCAGCACCGGCAGCTCGTGGCCGACCACGAACGCCAGCCGCACTCCGAGCAGCAGCACACCCATTTCCACGATGTAGGTGGCGGCGCGCTGCATGCCGACGGGCACCGGCCGGAACCGCTGGATGCTCACCGCGGCCCCGAGCAGCAGGCCCCAGATGATCGGGAACAGGGTGATCGCGCCGGGCCCGATGGCGACCTTGTGGCTGCCGATGGCTTCGGCGGCCGCGGCCAGGACGAGCGCGAGCAGCGCGAACAGGGCCAGTCGCGCGCGTGAACCGCGCGTCGGACGCGGCAGCTTCCGCGCAACCGTCATGCCGGACATGGCTTCCTCCGTGGTCGCCAGGAGTGTTGGGAAGAGTGGCTCGGCACGCCGCGGCGTGTCTGGTGAGGGCGGTCAGGCCCGCGTCGCGGCCGTGCCGCGCGTGGCTTGTTCGGCCAGGAACTTCTGCCGCAGCACCGGATCGATCGCCACGTCGACCGCGGTCAGAGCCATCGCGACGGCTCCGTCGAAGACCGCGTCGTCGGCGGCGGGAGTGGCCGCCGCGGCGGCGAAGCCGTGCGTGTGCGGCGGGTACTCGCAGCCGATGATCGCGATGCTCGGGTGGATGCTGGGCAGCACCTTGGAGACGTTGCCCATGTCCGTCGAACCGCCCCGCGTGCCGCGGGTTTCGCGGAGCTCCCGGCCCAGCGATTCGATGTGCGTGGCGAAGAGGTCCGCCATCTCCGGCTCCTGCACCAGCTCGGCGTAGTCCGGCTCGGTCGGTTCCACGGACATCGTCGCCCCGCTCGCCAGCGCCCCGGCCTCGAAGCACGCCAGCACCCGCTGCTTCAGCTCCGCCATCTCGTTGACGTCGAACGCGCGCACCTCGCAGTCCACGACGGATCGTTCGGGGATGATGTTGGTGACCGCGCCGCCTTCGCGCACGAACAGGCCGATGCGGCACTCCGCGGTGATCTGCTGGCGCAGCAACCCGATCGCCACCTGGGCCACGACGGCGGCGTCGGCGGCGTTGACGCCCAGGTGCGGAGCCGCCGCGGCGTGCGAGGCCCGGCCGCTGTAGGTCACGGCGAACCGGCTCACCGCCTGACTGGAGAAGTGGCCGGGATGGGTGTCGTACTGGGCCGGGTGCACCATCATCGCGATCGTCACGTCGTCGAAGACGCCCCGCTCCAGCAGCAGCACCTTGCCGCCGCCGTGCTCCTCGGCCGGGGTGCCGACCACCTTCACCCGGACGCCGAGGTCGTCGGCCACGGCGGCGAGCCCGATCGCCGCGCCGACCGCGGCGGAGGCGATGACGTTGTGCCCGCACGCGTGCCCGATGTCGGGCAGCGCGTCGTACTCGGCGCAGATGCCGACGGTGAACTCGCCCGCGCCGTATTCGGCCGTGAACGCGGTGGGCACGTCCGCCGGGCCGGGCTCGACGGTGAAACCGGCGTCGCGGAGCACATCGGTCACCTTCGCCACCGACCGGTGTTCGGCGAACGACAGCTCCGGCTCGGCATGCAGGTCGTGGCTGAGCCGAAGCAGCCGCTCCCGCCACGACTCCTGCTCGGCCCGCACCAGCCGCCGGTAGGCCGTGATGTCGTCCTGGATGCCCTGACCGCCCACTGCACGCTCCTCGATGTCCGCCCGCCAACCTGGACACGAAGGGTGAGCGATGAGACTCTTCCATTAGCCCAAACGCAGGAACGAAGCAGAATCACGGTCCAGATGCAGGATCAAGCCACCGCTCTCGACGAACTGGACCTCCAGCTCGTCAACGCCTTGCAGATCGCACCCCGCGCCGCCTGGTCGCTGGTGGGCGGCGTGCTCGGGATCGACCCGGTCACCGCCGCGCGCCGGTGGACGCGGCTGGAGCGGTCCGGCCTGGCCTGGATCTCCGGCTACCCGCCGATCTCCCCCACCCAGGCGAACGCGTTCGTCGAGATCGAGTGCGAACCGGGCCGCGGGCTGGCCGTGGCCCGGGAGCTGGCGACCGATCCGCAGGCGATGACCATCGACGTCACCGCGGGCGGCCGCGACGTCCTGGTCACGGTCAACACGCCGAACGCGGAGGTCCTCTCCGGCTACCTGCTGGACCGGATGAGCCGCGTCACGCACCTGCGGCAGGTGCGCAGCCACCTGGTGGTCCGGGCGTACACGGAGGCCAGCCGGTGGCGGCTGCGCGCCCTCGACCACGACCAGGTCGCGCGGATGCTCCGGGAGACCGACCAGGTCGGCGACCGGGCCCCGGGCCCGCTGACCGACGCGGACTGGACGATCGCCGTGGCCCTGGCCGCCGACGGGCGGGCACCGGTCGGCGCGCTCGCCGAAGCCGCGGCGACGAGCACCAGCACGGTGCGCCGGCGGCTCGCGCGGCTGATCGCCAACCAGCAGCTCCGGCTGCGCTGCGAGCTCGCGCGGAAACTATCGGGCTGGCCGGTCTACGCCTGGTTCTTCGCCCGGGTGTCACCAGCGCACCTGGAGGAGACCGCCCGCGCCCTGGCCCGGATCCCGGAGGTTCGCGCCGTGACGTCCACCGCGGGCCCGTACAACCTGATCATCGCGGTCTGGCTGCGTTCCCTGATCGACGTGCAGGAGCTCGAGACCCACATGGCGCGGCGCCTGCCGCACCTGGACATCGTCGACCGCAGCATCGTCGTCCGGCCGGTGAAGCTCGTCGGCAGGCTCCTCGACGAGCAGGGCTACGCGACGGGAACCGTGTCGCTGGACACCCGGAACTGCCCCTGACGGTTCAGCGGAGGGCGCCGAGCCGCTCGCGGATCGAGGAGCGGACTCCCTCGGAGGCCGTCCAGTCGCCGTCCAGCGGGGTGATCGAGACGTAGTCGGCCGCCAACGCGTTGTTGTCCGAGTCGGCCACCGGGTCCCGGGACAGGTCCACCTGGGGCCGGATCACGTAGCAGTTCTCGCACAGGTCGGTGCGCTCGTACTTCGGCCGGACGAAGGCGTTGCGACCGGTCTTGGTGACCCGCGTGCCCTTGACCTCGGGTGCCACCGGGTAGTTGATGTTGAGGCTCACGTGCTCGGGCAGCAGCCCGGCGCCGCCGGAGGTGCCCTGCAACCTATCGAGCACGCGGGCGGTGTAGTCGGCCGCGGTGGTCACGTCCCCGAGCTGCGGCGGGTTCGTGGTGAGGTCGATCTCGACGCTGATCGCGATGGCCGGGATCGACATCTCACCGGCCGCGACCGTGGCACCGACCGTGCCGGAGTGGTTTGCCACGGCACCGGCGTTCTGGCCTGGATTGGCGCCGGAGATCACGACGTCCGGCGGTCCCGAGGTGAAGACGTGCTGCAGCCCGAACAGCACTGCGTCGCCGGGAGATCCGCACACCGACCAGACGTCGGGCGCCAGCTGCTCGGCGGTGATGGTGTTCTCCGGCCCCGGCTCCCCGGACGCGTAGTTCGAGAACAGCTGGGTGCCGCTGCCGGACTGGTCGTCGCACGGGGCCACCACCGTGACCCGGTGCCCAGCCGCGGTCAACGCCTGCTTCAACGCCGCCAAGGTGGGCGCCGCGTGCCCGTCGTCGTCGGTCAGCAGGACGTCGAGCGGTTCCTGCTCCGGAGCGGCGGACGCCGTCGTGGTCAAGAACGCGACGGCGACCGCCGAAGCCGCCGCCGATCTGAAGATCCGTCTCATGAATTCGCCCCTTCGCTGGGAAAATCGGCTCATCCATTGGATCGACCCAACCAAGCACTTGTCCAAGTCCGGTTGAGCTTGCTTACATGCTCTATCGGCATGAACCTGCAGCAGCTCCAATACCTCGCCGCCGTCGTCGAGCACGGCACGATGACGGCTGCCGCCCGCGCGCTGCACGTCTCACAGCCGGCGCTCGGCCGCGCGGTGCGGGCGCTGGAGCGGGAGGTGGGCACCCCGCTGCTGGCTTCCGAGGGACGGCGCCTGTACCCGACACCGGCCGGGCTCGCGGTCACCTCCCACGCAAGAGCGATCTTCGGCCACGTCGCGGACATCCTGTCGTTGGGCGACGAGCGTGAACTCGTGCTGGCCGCGACGCCCACGCTCGGTGCCGGCACGGCGCCGCGGCTGCTCCGGGTGCTGGCCGAGCGGTGCCCGACTGCGACGGTGCTGCTCGAACGGCTCGACGGCCCGGCCGAGGTCGCTGCCGTCGTGCGCAACGGTCAGGCGACGGCCGGGATCGTCGAAGTCCCGTCACCGCACCAGTTCTCCACCACCGATGGGCTCGCCACCCTGTCGCTGGGGCGTCGCGAGATCGTGCTGCTGTGCCCGGCCGGGATTCCGGCGACCGCTCCCCTGCCGCACCAGGACCTGGCCCGGCTGCCGCTGATCGTGCCCGCGAGCGGCTACCGGCGCAGCCAACTCGACGCCTGGTTCAGCTCGCTCGGCCTGCGCCCGCGCGTGGTGTGCCAGACCGACGAGCGCCTCGTCTGGGAGCAGATGGCCGGATCCGGCCTCGGGTGCGCGTTCACCGACCGGTGGCACGCCGAGCACGCGCCGGTGCCCGGCACGCGCATCGTGCACTTCACCCCTCCGCTCCACACGAACGTCGAGCTGTTGTACCGCAAGGACAATCCCAGCCGGACCCTCCACGCCCTGCTCGCCGGGCTCGCGCAGCCGATCATGTCGTAGCACTGCGGACAGCGGCCATTCGGCCGTCGCACGATGCGGCGCGGTGCTCGCTCGGGGTGATGCCGCGGATGCGGCAGGCGCTTGGCGGGACGTCAGCTGAACCGGGGCAGGCGCGCGTCGGCGACGGCCTGGCGGAACCGGGTGTCCCACTCCCGCCAGGTGCCGGCGGGCAGCACGCCGCAGACCTGCAACCCCGAGGGTTCGACCGAGGCCCACAGGTGCGCATCACCGTCCTCGGCCGTGGAGAACCACCGGGCCACGTCGGGCGAATCGGCCTGCCAGCCGGGGAGAGTCTGGTAGATCCCGCCCAGGTTCTCCCAGTCCGCGTCGGTGAACCGCGACCAGGCCAGGCAGTAGATCCGCTCCACGCACGCGCGTTCCACCGCCGCCTCTCCTTCGGGCGGCGATTCCGCGGCGTTGTCGTAGTACCAGTCGAGCTCGTCCACTCGCCCAGCTTGCCCGCTCAGCTCCTGCGCCGGTGGACCGGCCTTCGGGAGGCTCACCTGATAGCCGCAACCGGCGCCGACCGCAGGTCGAACCGATTCTGCTCCGTTCGACGGAATTCGATGCGGATCGGCGGGAAACGCGGTACGCGATTCGCACGGGAGCACCGAGCAGGTGGAGTCGATGTTGTAACGTCGGTGACACCTTTTACCGCGACGAGGATGGACGGGTCGGAGTGACTGATCCCAGGGGGCCGCTGGAGCGACTGCTCGATACCGGGCAGGAGGCGCCGCCGGAACTCGTCGACGTCAACACCGAGGAAGTCTCGATCGCGCGGGTCTACGACTACTGCCTGGGCGGCAAGGACAACTTCGCGGTGGACCGCGCGGCGTGCGAGGCCATGATGGAGGTGGTCCCGGAGACGCCGCTGCTCGCGCAGGCGAACCGCTGCTTCCTCCGCCAGGCCGTGAAGTACCTGGTGGGCGAGGCGGGCATCCGGCAGATCGTGGACATCGGGTCGGGCCTGCCCACCGCCGGCAACGTGCACGAGGTCGCGCAGGAGATCGCGCCCGAGACCCGCGTGCTCTACGTGGACAACGACCCGATCGTGCTCGCCCACGGCCGGGCGCTGCTGGCGAACGAAACCACCACCACCGTGATCAACGCGGACCTGCGCGTACCGGACGCGATCTTCGAACACCCGGAGACGAAGCGGCTGATCGATGCCACCGAGCCGTTCGCGGTGCTGCTGGGCGGAATCCTCATGCACCTCGAAGACGAGGAAGACCCGGAGGGCGTCGCGGCCAGCATCCGCGACCGGCTCCCCAGCGGCGGCTACCTGCTGGTGTCGAACACCTGCGACACCGGCGAGCCGCGTGCCCTGGAGCTGGCCCGCGTGTTCGCCGAGAGCGGCATGGGAACCCGCTGCTTCCGCACCTGGGACGAGCAGATCCGCTACTTCGACGGCCTCGAACTGATCGAACCGGGCCTCGTGCCGAACAACCAGTGGCGCCCCGGCGACGACGTCCCCGACCCGCAGAACCCGGCGCACGCGATGCACATCGGCGGCCTCGCCCGCAAACCCTGATCCCTCCGGTGTGGCGCAATTTCACGAGAAGTTGCGCCACACCGGGTGGCTCAGAACGGCGGCGCCCGATGCACCGGCACTCCCCCCGGTGCACCGTGGGAGCCTTCCCGATTTTGCCTAAAATTGGACGCCCTCCGCGTGTCGTTCCGCCGCCTGCGCTCGCGAGCACCAAACCACGGTCGGCCTGAATCTCCCGCGCACCAACGGATTTGTGCGCACCGGACGTCTCCGCTCCGCAGGCCATGGCAGCGCTATCGCGCCGAACGCCTTTCACCGCCGCATTTCTCCGAGTGGCGTGCGTCACCACCGCAATTTTAGAGCACGCGCTCTGTTATGTTGACGGCGTGCCTCGCCCACGCACGCATGACCTGGATCAGCTGCTCGACACCGCGGAGCTGCTCATCGCCGACGGCGGCCCCGAGCGGCTCACGGTTCGGCGGCTCGCCACCGCCTCCGGGGTGTCCAACGGCGCGATCTACCACGCCTTCGGCTCGCTCGCGGCGTTGCGGGGCAGGCTGTGGCTGCGCGCCGCGACCGAGTTCCTCGAACTGCAGCAGGAGCTCGTCGACGAGGCGCTCGGCGAGCTGCCCGACCTCGATGCGGCCGTGAACGCGGTCGTCGCCGCAGCCGACAGCCCGGCGGTGTTCGCGAACCGGCGGCCGGCCGCAGCCAGGATGCTGATGACCGTGCGCCGGGACCAGCTGCTCGGCCCGGAACTGCCGACGGATCTCGCCGACGAGCTCATCGGCCTCGACCGGCGGCTGGTGTCGCTGATGCGACGCCTGGCGCAAGCGCTTTGGGACCGGCGTGACGGCTCCAGTGTCGACGTGATCACCACGTGCGTGGTCGACCTGCCGACCGCGTTGTTCCGGCGGGAACTGACCGCCCCAACCGCGGACGGCACCACGCGGATCGGAGCCGACGCGCGCCGCCGCCTCGACGCGGCCGTCCGCGCGATCCTCGCCTTCCCGCCGCCCGCCCGGCGCGAAAGACCACGCACATCCTCCGGAAAGGACTTCCCAATCGTGATGTCAAGCCGCAGCAGTGGTGGGAGGTGAACTTTGATAGCGCTGGCCGTCGCGGATCATCGCCCACAGGACGTTGAGGCGTCGGCGGGCGAGCGCGAGCAGGGCTTGTTTGTGGC
>NZ_JBFAKG010000162.1:0-13140 GCF_040655595.1 Saccharopolyspora sp. NPDC050389 | reverse complement strand
ACGCCCTCACACGTGATCATCAGCCACATATCACAACCACACACAACCCCTTCCAAAACAGCCTCTATAGCAGCCCAAAAGACTCACGGCCCCGTGACCAGCGGAAACGCTGCTGCCCGCGTCAGCGCTTCAGGGCGCGGGCGATGATCCGGCCCGCGAACAGGTAGATCAGCGCCGCGAGGCCGTAGTTCAGGATCACGCCGATCGTCGCGTCGCCCGGGGTGAACACGTCGCCGAGGCCGAGCACGAAGAACTTCGCGGTCCCGTAGGTGAACGCGACGAAGTCGTTTTCCTGGTTGGCGCCGGTGACCACGAAGATGATGTGCAGCACGAAGACCAGCGAGATCAGCGCGGTGAACACCTGGATCAGGCGGCCGATCGTGTCCGCGCTGGGCCCGTTGAAACGGGGCCCGCGATCGCGGCGGTCGTCGTAGTCGCGGTCGCGGTCGCGATCCCGGTGGCGGTCCGCGCGGGACTCCCGGTGGCGATCCCGCTCCGGCTCCCGGTACCGGTCGTCGTACGCATCGTCGCGGTAGTGGTCCCGGTACGGCTCGGGATCGCGATAGCGGTCGTCGTACGGGTCATCCCGGTAGCGGTCGTCGTACGGCGCATCCCGGTAGCGGTCCTGGTACGGCTCCGGGTCGCGGAGCGTGCCCTGGTCCCGGAACGGCTCGGGTTCCGCGGGCTCCATGCGCTGCTGGATGCGCGTCGCCGGGTACTGATTGGCGGGCGGCTGCTGAACCGGGTGCTGCCCGACCGGCGTCGACTGGCCCATCGGCACCGTCCCGGCCGGCGCGGCGCCCAGCGGGCCGCCGGGCGGCGGCATCTGCGGACCCGACTGACCGCCGTGCACCGGGCCTTGCTGCCCCGGCGTGCCTGCCTGCGGCCCCGGCTGGCCTCCCAGCGGCGGGCCTTGTTGCCCCGGCGGTGGGCCCGGCTGGCCAGGCGGCGGGCCTTGTTGCGCCGGCGGTGGGCCCGGCTGGCCAGGCGGCGGGCCTTGTTGCGCCGGCGGTGGGCCGGGATGACCACCTGGCGGGCCTTGCATGCCACCAGGCTGACCGGGCGGCGGCGGGCCAGGTGGACCCGGCTGACCTCCCGACGGTGGGCCTCCCGGCGGCTGACCTCCCGGCTGACCCGGCGGTCCCGGCTGGCCTGGCTGCGGCGACGAGCCGGGCTGAGGCGGCGGCCCCGGCTGCCCAGGCGGCGGACCCTGCTGAGGTGGCATCGGCTGGCCCGGCCCCTGGCGAGGCGGCCCGGGTTGCCCCGGCGGGACTTGGCCTTGCGGCGGCTGGCCCGGCGGCATCTGCCCCGGCGGAGCCTGCGGAGGGCGCCCTGGCGGCGGTCCGCCCTGCGGTGCGCCGGGCGGCGGCCCAGGCCGCTCTGGGGGCTGTCCGGGTCCCGGCCGCCCTGGATCACCGGCTCGGGGATCTGCGCGCTCATAGGCCATGGCCGCGCATTGTCCCGGGTGATCGCCCCGAGGCGAAACCCCCCTCGCCGCGCGCGGCCGATGAGACGCACCACAGCACCACGGGCAACGGCCCTCACCAGGCAGAACCGCGCGCCGACCGCGGCTCCGCGGCCAGGCCGATGCGCATGCTCAGCCCAGGCAGCCCCTGCGCCCAATGTTTCCGCTGGTCAGGACCCGTGCGTGTTTTGTGCAGCTATAGAGGCTGTTTTGGATGTGGTGACGTGCGGATGTGGTAACGCGGGCGTTTTGTCTTTGAAGCGGCGCAGCCGCTTAGCCCACCCTCGCAACCGGCACCGCCGCGGGTTCACGGTGCCCACCCCTCCGGGGTTCTCCCAGCGAGGACAGCCCCGATGCCGCGTATTGGTCATACATAAGTCGGGGATCCCACAGCCGAGAAGACCTCTGAGGTTCCGCCACCCGCACCGCTACGCAGGACGAGTTTGGAAACAGGCTCTATAGCAGCACAACGTACTCACGGGTTCTGACCTGCAGAGATGTCGCCCAGCACTTCGGGTTCCGCAAGGTGGTGTTCGAAGAGTCGGAGGATCTCGGGGCGGCACAGGCGGTTTCCGCGGGCCGCTGCTTCGGAGGCGGCCGATTCGCCCAGCGCGGCGCGCACGTCGCCGGTCAGCCGCGCGATGTCCGGGTTCAGCGCGTCCGGCGCGCCCCGCAGCGCTCCGGCCGCACCGAGGAGTTCTGCTGCCGCGGCGAATTCCCCGCTTCGGGCGGGCAGTTCGGCGATCGCGCTGCCGACCGCCGCCACCAGCACCATGTCCGACGTCGCCGATGCCGCGGTGAGCGCCGATCGCAGATCGCGGCGGGCCGCCTCGCAAGCACCACGAGCCAGAGCTAGCCGCGCCTGAGCCACTCCGTGCAGCGATCGGAAGACCGGGTCGACGTCGCGCCGCGGCCCGGCCGCCCACCGCGCCAGGTCGTACTCCTCTTCCGCGGCCCGCAGGTCGCCGCCACCACGCGCCAGGTCGCCGAGCTTCAGCCGGGCGAGGGCGAGGTGCTGGGCAGCCGGTTCGGACTCGACCACGCCGCGCAGTTCGGCGGCCGCGCGTTCGGCGTCTCCGGCATGCGCGTGCGCGGTCGCCAGCCACACCCGCTGGTGGTGGTCGTTGCCGAGCTCGCGGGCCGGGGCCATCGAGCGCCGCAGGGCCGCGATCGCGGCATCGGGATCGCCGAGCATCGTCCGCACGATCCCGAGGTAGGTCAGCGAGGTGACCATCCCCCACCGCTCGCCCAGCGCCCGGAACTGCTCGGCGGCCGCGGCGAGATCGTCGCAGGTCTGCCGCAGGGCACCGCGGTTGCCGTCCACCAGCGACCGCACGAACGACAGCATCGCCCGCGCGAGCGGCGCCGGGTGCGGCTGCCGCCGGTCGATCGCCGCCGAGGCAGCGTCGAAATCCCCGGAGAGCAGCGCGATGAGCGGCTCGATCACGGCTCCGGAAGGGTGCTCGCTGCCGGCGGTTTCGCGGCATCTGTCGATCACGTCGGTGGCGACCTCGCCGGAGAGCACCGCGTTCAGCAGGTAGGCGGCCGTCGCCGGCACGCGGTTCGCCGTGGTGGAGCCGGCGGGGAGCTCCAGCGCCATCCGCAGGAGCCGGGCCGCCTCGGCGTGATCGCCGTGCAGCGTCAGGTAGTAGGCGAGCGCCGTCGCGAGCCGGATCGCCGTGTCGGCGTCGCCGGCACCGCAGGCGAAGTGCAGCGCGGCGCGGAAGTTGTCCCGGTTCGCGGCGAGCCGGGGCGCCCATCGCAGTTGTTCCGGTCCGCGCAGGTGCGGTGCGGCTTGCTCGGCGATTTCGCGGAAGTACCGCGCATGGGCGGCTCGGACCCGGTCGGCGTCGGCCAGTCTCTCCAGGCCGTACTCGCGGATCGTGTCCGGCATCCGGTACCGGATCGACTGTCCATCGTGGACAGATTCGACGACCAGCAGCGACTTGTCCGCCAGCGCCGACAGGAGCACCGCCGCGGGCCGTCCGCCGGTGCAGACGCGTTCGGCGGCTTCCACGGTCATCGAACCGCCGAAGACCGCCAGCGACTCGGCGACCGATCGTTCCGCTTCGTCGAGCAGGCCCCAGCTCCAGTCGACCACCGCGCGCAACGTGCGGTGCCGGGGCAGCGCGGCCCGGTTTCCCTCGGTGAGCAGCCGGAACCGGTCGTCGAGCAGCGCGAGGACGCGATCCGCGGGCAGCGACCGGATCCGGGCACTCGCGAGTTCGATGGCCAGCGGCAGGCCGTCCAGCCGCCGGCAGATCTCGGCGACCACGCCCGCATTCCCGGCGGTCACCGCGAAATCCGGGTTCGCCGCCCTCGCCCGGTCCACGAACAGCCGCACCGCGGGGCTGGCCAGCACGCCGGCGACATCCGAGCCCGACGGCGCGAGGCCCAGCGGCGGCACCGGCACCAGCGCCTCGCCGAGCAGGCCCAGCGGTTCCCGGCTGGTGGCGAGCAACCGCAGGCCCGGGCAGCTGCCGAGCAATCCGTCCGCGAGGGAAGCGACCGCGTCGAGCTGGTGCTCGCAGTTGTCCAGCACCAGCACGGCCGGAGCCGGTGACAGGGCGTCGGCCAGCCGATCCAGCGCGTCCCGCCCGTGCGGCGCGCCCCTGGGCCCGAGCGTGCCGAGCACCGCCTGCGGAACGTCCGCCGGGTCGGACACCGATGCGAGTTCCGCGAACCAAACCGCCTGCTCACCGGCCAGGCCGGCGGCCGCGGTCGTCGCCAGCCGCGTCTTGCCCACACCTCCCGGACCAGTCAGCGTGACCAGCCGGTGCTCCGCCAACCTCCGGTTGACCAGGGCAAGTTCGGCATCGCGCCCGACGAAGCTCGTCAGCTCGGCGCGCAGCTTGCTGCCGCGCGGCCGGGTGGTCGTTTCCTCGCGGAGCACGGCCAGATGCGCCTCGCGCAGCTCCAGCGACGGGTCGGCGCCGAGCCTTTCCGCCAGCGCCGCGCGGAATTCCTCGTAGCTGCTCAGCGCCTCGGCCGTTCGTCCGGTCGACTGGAGCGCACGCAGCAGCAGCGCGCGGGCGCGCTCGCGGTCGGGATGCGCCGCGGTCAGGGCCTGCAATTCGGTTACCAGCTGCGGGGATTCGCACCCGGTCTGCAGATCGACCTGTGCCCGGTCCTCGATCGCGGCGAGCCGCAGCTCGGCCAACCACGCTCGCGCCGCCACGGCGAACGGAGCGTCCGGGACGTCCTCGAACGCGACTCCGCGCCACAACGCCAGCGCCTCGCACAGCAACCGGCCCGCCAGCTCAACATGCCCGTCGTGCAGCGCCCGGCGGCCGTCGCGGGCGAGTTCCTCGAATTGCCGGCAGTCCACCGATTCCGCGTTCAACCGGTATCCGTTGGACTCGCGCAGCACGGCGTCCGGCAGGAGCCGCCGCAGCCTCGACACCAGCGAGTGCAGCGCGTGCACGCGGTCGGCGGGCCCGTCTGCGCCTGGCCACAGGGCCTCGGTCAGCGCCTCGACCGAGACGGTGCGCCCGGAGTCCAGCGCGAGCCGGCTGAGCAGCGTGCGCAGTCGAACGCCGCCCACGACGACGTTCTCGCCGCCGGAGCTGATCTCCAGCGGTCCGAGGACTCCTATCCGCATGCGCCCACCCTGCCAGGGGTGCCGGCCGCGGAGGAATCGCGGAGCGGCGAATTCCGCCGCTCCGCGCGAATTCCGCTCAGCAGACCTTTCCGGTGGACCCGATGGTGGCGTTGTCACCGCCGGTGGTGACAATCAGCCGGTATTCGGCGCGATTGCCGCAACCGAAGTTGAAGAGGGCGTTCTTCGAGCCGTCGGCGGTCTTGGTCTGCGTCTTCACGTGGGTCCAGCCCGAACCGCTCTTGCGCTCCAGCTTCCCGGTGACCTTGCAGCCGGAGCTGTTGGTCGTGGCGCTGGCGCGCAGGCCGAAACCGGTTTCGCCGAGGCTCTTCGAGTGGCCCGCTAACCCGCAGGAGGCGGCCGCCTCCTGAACCGAATCGGCGGGACTGGCCTGCGCGGGAACGCCGACGAGGGTCAGGGCCAACGCGGCGGTGCCGATCATCGACAGGGCGAAGCGCTTCATGGAGCTACCACCTACACAACGATTCCCCTTGCCCGGTCTGCCGGAAACAGCGCGGCGAACCGGGCTGGGCGAAGAATTTCAACGGACTCGGGTCACGCTACGCGCGGCAGATCAACGGCACCGGCAGAACGGCGCGGCCGGGAAATTCCCCACAAATCCAGCGGAAAAAGCAACCCCGCACCATCTGGCGCGTCCGGATATCCGCGTCTCGATCACGGATCGGGAGGAAGCGGACAACCCGCCTGCTGCGAGCGGGCTGTGTGCGGTTTGCGAGCACCGCACCGCAACCTCGCTCCATGCCTGCGAAATCGAACATCGCGCGGCTCGCCGCGGGCTCCGCGCTGCTGGCGACCGGAGTGCTCTCCGGGGCGTTCTTCTACGGCTGGGCCAACGTGACGCCGACGTTCTCGGCCGTGCCGCTGGATGTGCACCTCGCGTTCCGCGTCGAGTTGATGAAGGTCAACGGCGTCGTCATGCAGATCCTGATGGCGGCTGCGGTCGCGACCTCCGGCTGGCTCGCCTTCAGCGTCCGCGGCCGGGCGCGCACGCCGGCGATCGCCGCCACCGCCTTCGCGGTGGCCTCGTTCCTGGTGACCAGGTTCGGCAACGTGCCGATCAACCAGGAGATGAAGCGCTGGGCCGCCGGTCAACTCGCCCCCGACTACCTGGACCGGCTCGCCGTCTGGGGCACGTTCAACGACATCCGGGTGGCCACGGCGCTGACCGCGTTCGTCCTGGTGATCATCGCCGCGGGTCTGACCGGAGCGCGCCGGTGATGCGGGGCTGGGTCCGCGACCGCGCGGTGCGGGCCTCGCTGGACCCGGATGCGCCGCTGGACGATCTGGAGCCGCTGCGGGACGTGATCGGCGACGCCCGCGTCGTGGGGATCGGCGAAAGCACGCACCACGCCTCGGAGTTCTACCGCCTGCGACACCGGCTGTTGCGCTTCCTCGCCGAGCGCTGCGGATTCACCGCCTACGTCTTCGAGGCCCCGTTCACCGAGGCGCACGTCATCGACGACTGGGTGCGGGGCGGGCCGGGCGACGTCGCGGAGGTCAGCGGCGCGGGCACCGCGCTCGGCCTGGGCGACTGCCCGGAGATGCACGCCCACCTGACCTGGATGCGCCGGCACAACGAGCACGCCGAGCGGCCGCTGCGCTTCGTCGGCGCCCTGCCGGTCTCCACCGGCTCCCTGCTGCCAGCGCTCACCGAGGTGGAACGGTTCCTGCGCCGAGCCGACCCGGACGCGTTGCCGCTGCTGACGCAGGCCACCGAGGTGGCGGAGCGGTTCGACGGCGACTCCCTGCTGACGTTCCAGCGCTACGCGGAACTCGACGCCGCGGACCGGAGCGCCGCGACGGCGGCGCTGAGCCGGTTGCTGGCGCGCATGGAGTGCATGGCCGCCCACCACCGCTCCGAGGGCCGCGGCGGCGAGCACGCCGCGGCGATGCGGCACCTGCGCAGCGCCTGGCACCTGGACCACTTCCAGCGCGATCTCAGCGGCGCGGGCCTCGCGGTCGGCACGGCCGAACTCGACCGCTACGCGGCCGAGACGGCCCTGCACCTGCTGGGCGAGGAACCCCGGATCGTCTTCGCCCTGCACAACACGCACCTCCGGCGAACCCCGATCGCGCACGAAGGTGCCTTCGGGTTGTTCCCGGCCGGCTACCACCTGGCCGAAGCACTGGGCGACGACTACGTGGCGATCGCCGCGACGAGCATCGGCGGCCGAGCCGTGCAGGGCAGGCTGAACCTCGACCACCCGGACGGCGTGGAAACGCGGGAAGTTCCGCTGCCGCTGCTGGAACCGGGCTGCATCGAAACGGCCTTCACCGGCGACGCGCCGCTGACGATCGCGGAACTCCGCCCCGAGATCGAAGGAGCCGACGCCTACCGAAGAATCCGAACGGAGGGCGGCTTCATGGAAGCCCCGATCTTCAAAGCCTTCAACGCAATCGCCTGCGTGCCGACCACGACCACTTGGAGATTCCATCCATAGTGGACGGGAGGAGGAAAGTACCCGCTCCGTCCCACTCTCAACGTATAGCGCATCGGGGGGCTTGCGGCAAGACCCCGGTCGTGCTGCAGAATCGCCGACCGAAGCCAGCACCTGCGGAAATGGGAGTCGCTAAATGCGTGTGTTGTTGACGGGGTACGACTCGCGCGGGGGCGTCGAACCGCTGGTGGGACTCGCCGTGCGGTTGCGGGAGCTCGGCGCGGAGGTGCGGGTGTGCGCGCCGCCGGACGAGGAGTTCGCGGAGCGGCTGGCCGGTGTCGGCGTGCCGATGGTGCCGGCCGGCCGGTCGGTGCGCGCGATGGTGACCTGGGCGGCGCCGCGGTCACCATCGGACCTGCCCCGGCGCGCGGCCGACTTGATCGCCGTGCAGTTCGACGCGGTCGCCGCTGCGGCCGAGGGATGCGACGCGCTGGTGGCGACCGGCTTGATGCCGGCTGCGGCCGGCGCACGGTCGGTGGCCGAGAAACTGGGCATCCGCTACGTGTACGCGACCTTCCAGCAGCTCACGCTGCCGTCGCCGCACCACCCGCCGATGGCGTATCCGGGCCGGCCGTTCCCACCGGAGGTGACCGACAACCGGGTGCTGTGGGACCTGGACGCGCAGAGCATCAACGCGCTGTTCGGTGAGGCGCTCAACGCCAACCGGGCGTCGATCGGCCTGGCCCCGGTGGACAACGTCCGCGACTACGTCATCGGCGACCGGCCGTGGCTGGCGACGGACCCGGCCCTGGACCCGTGGCAGGAGCCGGCGGACCTCGACGTCGTGCAGACCGGCGCGTGGTTCCTGCCCGACGAACGCCCGCTCCCGGCCGAGTTGGTGGCGTTCCTGGACGCCGGCGCACCACCGGTGTACGTGGGCTTCGGCAGCGCGTCCATGGGCGCCTCGACGGACGCCGCCCGGGCGGGCATCGAGGCGATCCGCGCGCAGGGCCGCCGCGCGCTGGTCTCCCGCGGCTGGGCGGACCTGGCCCTGATCGACGACCGGGACGACTGCTTCGCGGTCGGCGAGGTCAACCACCAGGCACTGTTCGGCCGGGTGGCCGCCGTCGTGCATCACGGCGGCGCGGGCACGACGACGACGGCCGCCCGGGCCGGCGCTCCTCAGGTGGTGGTGCCCCAGGGCGCGGACCAGCCGTACTGGGCCGGCCGGGTGGCCGACCTGGGCATCGGCGCGGCGCACGACGGTCCGACTCCGACCACCGAGTCCCTGTCAGCCGCGCTCAAGACGGCCCTGGCTCCCGAGGTCCGCGCACGAGCGACCACCGTGGCCGGCACGATCCGCACCGACGGGGCGAGGGTGGCCGCGACGCTGCTGCTCGACGCGCTCAGCCGAGAAGAGCCGTCAGCATCCGCGTGAACCACGCGGGATCGGCTACGGCGTCCAGGTCGTCCTCAGCGGTCCGCTGGTGTGTTCGCGTCGGTTGCCGCCCAGCTGGCGAGCAATTGGAGCGCCTCCGCCGAAGGTGAGCCGGGTTCGGCGGTGTAGGCGCTGAGGGTGAGGCCGGCGTCGGCGGTGAACTGCATGGCTTCGAAGTTGAGGGTCAGGTCGCCGACGACGGGGTGGTGGAAGTACTTGGTACCGGTGCGGTGCAGGCGGACGTCGTGAGCGGCCCACCGGGTGCGGAAGTCCTCGCTGCGGGTGCACAGTTCGCCGATGAGGCCGGTGAGGCCGCGGTCGTGCGGGTTGTGGCCGGCTTCGGTGCGCAGAATGGCGACCGAGGTGCGGCAGGACTCGTCGTAGTAGGGGAAGAAGTCGCGGGCGGCGGGGTCGAGGAAGCCGAAGCGGGCGATGTTGGGCGGCGTGACCTCGCTGGTGCGGGTGGGGCTGTCGAAGACCGGGGAGTACAGCGCCCGCCCGAGCATGTTGGCGCCGAGGATGTCCAGGCGGCCGTTGCGGACGAACGCGACGGTGGTCGTCATGCTGTCGACGATCTGCTGCACGACCGGGCGCACCCGCTGCGCCGGGCGCCGACGCTGAACCGGGCTGGTGTGCGGGCGGCCGGCGGCGTTCGCGGCGCGGGCGAGGTCGAACAGGTAGACGCGTTCGGCCTCGTCGAGCTGGAGAGCGCCGGCCACGGCGTCCAGGACGCTGTCGGAGACGCCGGCGAGATTGCCCTTCTCCAGCCGGGTGTAGTAGTCGACGGAGACACCGGCGAGCATCGCGACCTCCTCGCGGCGCAGGCCGGGAACCCGGCGGTTGCCGCCGTAGTGGCTCAGCCCGGCCTGGTCGGGAGTGATCTTGGCCCGGCGGGTGACCAGGAAGTCGCGGGCCTCGGTGCTCTTGGCGCTCACGCCAACCACGGTACGACGCCCCTCGGCGACGAGGGGGGTTCTGTCATGACCTGGAAAGATGCGACCTCCCGCGCGTGTGCGGACCGGGGTTTTCTCGTGGTGTGACCACCTCCGGAACAACGCGACCAGCGATCGACGCCGCCACGCTGCGCCCCGCTGGCCGGGTCTCCAGGCGTTGCGGCCGGCAGGCGAACGAGCCTGCTGCTGGCCGCCGCCCTCACCGGAGTCGCGAAGTCATCCAGGACAACGGTCCAGAGAGGACACCACGCATGACCGACCAGAACGCGCCTCAGGAACCGTCCGCCGCGGAGAAGATGTTCGGCGACTTCGCGCCCGCGCTCGTGCACTTCACCGACGACGTGCTCTTCGGCGAGGTCTGGCAGCGCACCGAGCTCACCCCGAAGGAACGCAGCCTGGTCACGGTCGCCGCCCTGGCCACCGCGGGCAACACCGACCAACTCGTCTTCCACCTCGGCCGGGCCAAGGAGAACGGCAACACCGAGGCCGAGCTGATCGAGGCGCTGACCCACCTGGCCTTCTACGCGGGCTGGCCTCGCGCGATGGCGGCCATGGCCGTCGCCAAGAACGCCTTCGCGGCCTGAGCCGCCACCCGGCCGAAGAACCACCCGGCGCCGAGGAGATCGCTGCTCGCCCCGAGCGCACCGATGGCGGGTCCACATCGAACCGCTGACAATCCGGCACGACACGCACCCAGAAGGAGAGATCCCGTGGAACTCACCCCGGTCAACGACACCGTGAAGGCCCCGGCCGCCGCGTTCACCGGCGACGTCTACGTCACCCCGTTCAAGAAGGCCGAGCCGCCGTCGCGGCTGGTCGCGGCGCTGGTCCGGTTCACCCCCGGCGCACGCACCAACTGGCACTCCCACGCCGTCGGCCAGACCCTGCACGTCACCGAGGGCGTCGGCTTCGTCGTGAACCGCGACGGCAAGGTCATCCGCATGCGTGCCGGCGACACCGTGTGGACCTCGCCCGGCGAGGAGCACTGGCACGGCGGCACCAACAGCACTTGCATGAGCCACATCGCGATGGTCGAGGGAACCGACGACGGCGACGGCACCACCTGGCTCGAACCCGTCACCGACGAGCAGTACGCCACCGCCCACGAACTGTGACCCGAGCTACCGGCGCGGGCGGGCACCAGATCACGGGCCGAGTCCGGGGAGAACCACTTCAGGAGTACAACGACCTGGACTGAACCTGGCGGTGGTCAGCGGGTTTCGGTGACCTTGCGGAGGCCCGCCGGGCGGTCCGGGTCGTAGCCGCGCGCGGTGGCGAGCGCCCAGGCGAGGCGCTGGAGCGGCAGTGCCTCCAGGACCGGCGACAGCTCCTCCGGTAGGTCCGGGATTCGCAGCTGGGCGTCGCCGCCCGGGCCGACGCGCAGGACTTCCGCGCCCTGCTCCTCAAGGCGGGCCAGTGGTTCTGCCATCGCCGCGCCGCCCGGGCCGGTTCCGGTCACCGCCAGCACCGCCGTTTCCTGGCCTACCGCGGCGATCGGCCCGTGCAGCAGGTCCGCGCCGCTGTAGGCGCGGGTCACCAGGTAGCTGGTTTCCGCGAGCTTCAACGCCGCCTCGTGCGCGGTGGCCAGCGAGTACCCGCGCGCCGTGGTGACGACCTGGTCGGCGAATCGCAACCGCTGCGCCACCGCGCCGATCCGGTCCGCGTTCTCGTCCAAACAGGACTGTGCGAGCTCGCCGATGCGGTCGACGGCCGCCCCGCCGCGGACCCCGGAGAACAGCAGGTGCAGCGCGAGCAGCGTCGCGGAGTACGTCTTGGTCGCCGCGACCGCCCGCTCCGCACCGGCCCCGATGTCCAGGGTGTGCTGCGCCGCCGCGCCGAGCGGCGAGTCCGGCGTGTTCGTCACCGCCACCGTGAACGCCCCGCGCTTGGCCGCCTGCTCGGTCACCTCCACGAGGTCCGGGGAGCCGCCGCTCTGGCTGACCGCGATCAGCGCGACGTCGGTGAGGTCCGGCTCGGCCCGGTACAGCGTGGTGGTCGACGGCGACACCAGTCCGGCGGGCAGCCCGAGCAGCACCTCCACCAGGTACTTGCCGTACAGCGCCGCGTTGTCGCTGGAGCCGCGCGCGGCGAACAGCACGAACCGCGGGCGGCTGCTGGCGAGCCGCTCCGCCACCGCCCGGAACTCCCCGGCGCGCCGGGCCAGATCGGCCAGCACCCGCGGTTGCTCAGCGATCTCCGCGGCCATCCAGGTACCCGTCGTCATTTCGTTCCCTTCCCGAGGCCGGGAATCCCCAGCAGGCGTGCGGCGTTGCCGCCGAAGATCGCGCGCAGATCCACCTCCGGCATGCCCATCTCGTGGCACACCCGCAGCTGGTCGGCCAGATACCGGTAGCAGTAGCCGCGCGGGAACCAGGAGGAGTCGCTGCCGAAGACGATGCGCTCCGGGCCGATCGTTTCGTAGCAGCGCCGGAACAGGTCTTCGAGCGTCAGCTTGTAGGGCATCCAGCGCACCCACTGGTTCGACCCCGACGTGTCCACCAGCACGTTCGGGCAGGACCAGCACAGGAACAGGACCTGCTGCACGTGCTGCACGCCGAAGTGCGGGATCACGAACGGGATTCCCGGGAACCGCTTGGCGACCGGCTCCAGCCACGCGGGCTCGATGTGCGCGTTGTGCGCCACTCCTCCGCTGGAGCCGCAGTGTCCGAAGTGGATCAGGACGGGAATGCCGCGATCGGCTGCCACCCGCCACACCGGGTCGGCGGCCGGGTCGTCGATGCGGTGCGGCAGCAGCGGGGCGAACAGCTTCAGCCCGCGCAGGCCGAACTCGTCGATCGCCCGCGCCAGGCGCTCGGCGGCGTCCGGGGCGGTGAGGTCGCGCAGGTTCGCCATCCCGGAGAACCGCTCCGGTGCCCGGGCGACGAGCTCGGCCACCCGCTCGTCGCCGCAGCCGGTGACGAACGCCGCGTGGGCGATCTCGTGGCGGTCGAGCTCGGCCAGCCACATGTCGGCCTCCGCCTGCCACGTCCGCTCGGGATCCGGCTGCGGATCGGGGAAGTCCCAGGCCCGCCGCCAGCGCCGGGACTGCTCCGCCACCTGCTCGGCGCGCCGCTGCTGGGCTGCCTCGTCGTGGTCGGAGCAGCCGAACTGGCCGCCGGAGAGATCCCTGGTCGCCGCGTCCTGCTCGATCCGGAAGTGCAGGTGGAAGTCGACGATCGGAAAGCCGTGCGCGGTCACTAGTGCACCCTCTTTCGTGCAGGCGCCTGGATGGCGTTTGTGGTAAGTACTAGGCGGAAGCCGGGGTGACGGCCCGGAGTGGTCGCCCC
>NZ_JBFAKG010000161.1:0-13159 GCF_040655595.1 Saccharopolyspora sp. NPDC050389 | reverse complement strand
AACCTCGCCATGACCCACTGAACGCCACCGCCACCACACGGGCTGCGTTTCCCTTGCCTGCCACCAACATTTGATCATTACGGGACAGGCTTTAGAGCGAAATCAGTGACGATTGCTTTGGGGCGGCCTGCCTCCATTTAGATAACTCGTCCGATCGCAAACGGTTATACAGAAGATAATCTCGCCCAGGAGAATCGCATGCAAAAGACCATTGACGGCGCCCTCTTGCCCCGAAGCGCGGCGCGATCGATGCTGGAGGACCTTCTGCGCGCGCAGAACAAGGGCCTGCCAGAGAGTGACGATCTCGCACTGTCCGATCTGGGCTTCACCTCGCTGGACTTGGCCGAGCTCACCGTACGCCTCGAAGACCGGGTGGGCGGTGAGGTCACGCTCGAAGCCGCGGCTATCCGGCCCCTGCAAACGGTGAGCGACCTGCTCGACCTTCTCACCGAACTACGTCCGGTGACGCCATGAACGCCCCGTCAGTTGGCGAAAGCCGGTTGGCAGCCGGGTCTTATCACGGCTCGTGGAACGCCCTTCCCGAGGCGGGTCTTCCACCACATCGCTGCGCGATCGTGGCGCGTGATCAATTGGATGCGCTTTCCGCTGTCTGGGAACATCACCAGCGCCCGGACACCGAGTTGCTGATCATTCCAGCCGCTCGCTACGACGATCAGTTGGCGGCCGAGTTGGAGACCGCGGGTTTCACGTTGCTCGGCACGCCCGAGGGGCGGGCGCCAACATCGGAAACGACGCCCGCGACACCCGGGCGGGTGTGGGTGTCCACCAGCGGTAGTTCCGGGCGGCAGAAACGGGTGGCGCACACGCTGCAGGGCCTGACAACGGTGTCGACACCACAGGCGCCCCGTCGCTGGCTGCTGCCCTTCACTCCCGGCACCTACGCGTGGTGGCAGCTCGTCACGCTGTCCCTCAACGTGCCCGGCCAGGATTTGGTGACCGTCGAAGCCGGCGGTCTCGGCGGCTGGCCGGTCCTCGCCGCCGCCGAGGGAGTCACCGCGGTCTCGGCAACACCGACGTTCTGGCGCCACTCGTTGCTGCGCGACCGCGCAGCGGTTACGGCGCTGCGGTTGGAGCAGATCACGCTCGGCGGAGAACCTGTTGACCAGCGACTGCTCACGAACTCACGACCGCTTTTCCCGAAGCCAGGGTGAGCTGGATCTACGCCTCCACCGAAACCGGCGCAGCGTTTGCGGTACATGACGGCAAGGCCGGTTTTCCAGTCTCCTGGCTGGAAAGCCACACCTCGGAGCGACCACAGCTACGAGTGGAGGACGGTGAGCTCCTCGTGAGGAGCCCATACCAGGGCGTTGAGCTTCAGGGCTTCGTTCGCACCGGCGACCGCGCGGAAATCCGCGACGGTCGAGTGCACATCACCGGGCGGATCAGCCACGACCAGCTCAACATCGGCGGTTCGAAGATCGCCGCTTCCACGGTCCGGCAGGTCCTCACCGATCATCCCAGCGTCGCGTGGGCCCAGGTACGGGCGCGCCGCGCCCCCCTCGTCGGTGAACTCGTCGTAGCAGAGGTCGTGGCCACCACCGAGGTGGACACCGCCGAGCTGGCCTCGTGGTGCTCCTCCCGCCTTCCCGACTACGCCGTCCCTCGACTGATCACCTTCCGCGAGGAAGTGATGTTGAAAGCGAGCTTGAAGAGTGACCTCTGAAACCTCCTCCACCACGCCGGTACCGGCAGCCACCACCGTGGTCATATCCGGGGCTTCCCGCGGCCTGGGCCTGGCCATGGCCGCCGATCTGCTCAAGGCCGACCTTCAGGTGGCCACTTTCGCCAGGAAGTCCACCCCCGGCCTGCTCGAGCTGCAAGACGCGTTCGGGGACCGCTTCTACCACGACAGCGTCGACATCAACGACCGGTCGGTGGTCAGCGCGTTCCTGGCGCGCACGGCGGAGCGTCTCGGGCCGCCCGACGCATTGATCAACAATGCGGCGGTGGGCCAGGACTCCATGCTCGTGCAAACCCGCCCGGACCACATCGAGTCCCTGATCGCCACCAATCTCACAGCGCCACTGCTGCTCACGCGTGACTTCCTGCGCACGTTGCTGGCATCGGGGCGACGGGGCCGCATCGTCATGATCGGTTCGGTCTGTGCCCAACGCGGCTATCCGGGGCTGACCGCGTACTCCGCCACGAAGGGCGCACTGGAATCGGCCACCCGCTCGCTCGCCCGTGAGTGGCGGGACCGCGTGCTGGTCAACTGCGTCTCCCCAGGCTTTTTCGACTCGGAGATGTCTGCGGTGCTAGGTGCCAAACCAGGTCGCCTCCATCGCGCGCCGCACCCCCGCCGGCCGTCTGGTGACCCCTGAAGACATCCTGCCTCTGATCCGCACCCTGCTCCTCGAGCACACCAACATCAACGGGCAGGTCATCACCGCGGACGGAGGTGGCAGCATCTGATGCCGGACATTCCCGTCCCCGCGCCCAGGGTGAAGACGGCCACACCGCCGCTGTGGCCCCTCACCTCCCATCCCTCCCCCAAACTGAACCTGGTGTGCTTTCCGCACGCGGGAGGCAACGCGGACTTCTTCGCCAAGTGGCCGGCAAACGCCGTGTCCGGCGTCCAAATCCATGCGGTCGAATACCCGGGGCGCGGGCGAAGGCGGGATGAGCCGGCCGCTGCGGAGATCTGCCCACTCGCGGACGAGATCGCCTCGCACATCCTCGCCTTGCCTTGGTGCCGCTGGTGCTCTTCGGGCACAGCATGGGCTCGGTGGTGGCCTTCGAGGTCGCCCGCAGGCTTTCCGACGTCGAAAGCGCTCCGCCGCACGCACTGGTCGTATCGAACATCACCGCGCCCCACCGGCTGCACCGGCGCGACCCGCTTCCCGTCACAGACGACGGAGTGTGGGAACACTCCTACAGCATCGGTGGTATCCCCAAGCCGATCTACCGCAGCAGAGTGCTGAAGAACATGATGGCGCCGACGCTGCGCGCGGACTACGAGATGCTGAACCGCTACCGATGCGACCCGTCGCCGCAGAACAGCTGCCCTGTCACCGTGTTGCATTCCGACGGCGACGTGCTCACGACCTTGGACGATGCTTCGGCCTGGAATGAGTTAACGGTAGGCACGTATTCCTACGAAGGCTTCACCGGCGGGCATTTCTACCTCACTGAACAAGAAGCCCTGGTCGCCCGGCTTGTATCCGAACTTGGAATCGGCCACACAGCCGAGGAACTTCGGACAGCCGTGCCCCTACAGCGCGAGACGAGCTCCGCCGACCGCACGCATACCATCGAACCCGTGCACTGAATCCTACCCGGATCGCAGGTGACGGCTTGCCGGAGCACCGAAAGTGCCCCGGCAAGCCGTCGCGACGCTTTGCTCAACGCGGCATGCCCGGTCGGGACGCCGTCCCGACCGGGCATGCCGAACTTCTCAACGCGCCGTCAGGCTTCCACCCAGCCGTTGCTCTGCGCGAATGCCACGAGCCGCTTGCGCACTTGGAGGATCTGCCCACCCGTCAGGCTGGGCGCGGTCTCGATCAGCACATCTGTGATCTGCTGGGAGAACTCGGCCACCGGCAGGACGTCGCACAGCTCATCATCGTCACCTCTGCGGGTTTCGTCCGCGACCTCCGCCGCCTGCGAAGCCGCGCCGAGCGGGTGCACAGCCACTGCCTTGGTGCCCTGAGTGCCGGGCATCGCCTCGAACCCGACCCGCATACCGCCGCGGAGATTCTGCTTGAGCTCCTCGTCCAGAATGGACGCATGCAGGAATACGTCCTCACCACCGGAATCCGGCGCGATAAAACCGAACCCTCTGGTCTCATCGTACTTAACGATCTTACCCGTTTCCACCGCTTCAGCCTCGCAAACCGCTAGTGCACGCTTCCGCACCGCCAACAAATACATCCGAAGTATAGCTCCCTCCAGCGCAGAAAACGAAGGCCACAGCGCGACATCCACCACAATCCCGCTGACCAAAAAAGAGAACGCGATCACGAGCAGTCTTGAATTGCCCGTGATCGCGTCCCGTGCCGGTGCCCCTATGCGCGGTAAGGAGCCGCCAGCAATCTAGCGGAACCCGACTAATGTTTCTCGCCGGTTTCCCCCAGAACCTGTGCCGTATCCACCCGCTTGCGGACGAAGAACCAGCCGATCACCAGCGCTGCCGCAAGTACCGGGACGCACAGCAGCGTCACCCGCCCCGCCGGCACGTCGAACCACATCAGAACCGCGACGGACAACAGAAACGCGATCGTCACGAGCTGAGTGACCGGCGAGCCCGGCAGGCGGTAGGCCGGTCGAAGTACCGCGCCGGTCTTCGCCTTGCGCACGAAGAGAAGGTGGCACAGCATGATCATGCCCCAGGTGGTGATGATCGCGATCGCGGCGAAGTTCAGCACGATCTCGAAGGCCGCGGCGGGGACAACGTAGTTCAGCCCCACACCGAGCACGCAGACCGCGCCGGTGAGCAGGATTCCGCCGTAAGGAACCTGGCTGCGGTTCATCAGGCCAGTGAACTTCGGGGCGGAACCGGAGGCCGCCATCGACCGCAGGATGCGACCGGTCGAGTAAAGCCCCGAGTTAAGGCTGGACATCGCGGCGGTGAGAACAACCAGGTTCATCACGTCACCGACCGCGGGGACTCCGAGGTGGGACAGGACCGTGACGAACGGGCTTTCGCCCTTCTGGTACGCGTCCCACGGCAGCAACATCGAAAGCAGGATGACCGATCCGACGTAGAAGATGCCGATCCGCCACATGATCGAGTTGATCGCCTTGGGCATGATCTTCTCGGGGTTCTTCGTCTCCCCCGCAGCCACGCCGACCAGCTCGATGGCGGCATAGGCGAAGACGATTCCTTGGACTACGAGGATCAAGGGCACCAGGCCGTTGGGCAGCACACCGCCATTGT
This sequence comes from Saccharopolyspora sp. NPDC050389, assembly GCF_040655595.1. Lineage (NCBI taxonomy): Bacteria > Bacillati > Actinomycetota > Actinomycetes > Pseudonocardiales > Pseudonocardiaceae > Saccharopolyspora > Saccharopolyspora sp. NPDC050389. The sequence continues at coordinate 8,262 of NZ_JBFAKG010000161.1, read as the reverse complement.
CGAAGATCAACTGCGGCCCGGGGACGGTGCCGTCGATCGGATGGCCCACGGCCAGCAGGCCGATTCCGATGGCCATGAAGACGACCAGCGCGCCGACCTTGATGATCGCGAACCAGAACTCCATCTCGCCGAAGAGCTTCACCGAGACCAGGTTCAGCGCAAGCACGATCACCAGCGCCGCCAGCGCCAGCACCCACTGCGGAACCGGGGTGAACAGGCTCCAGTAGTGCGCGTACAGCGAAATCGCGGTGATGTCGGCAATACCGGTGGTGGCCCAGTTCAGGAAGTACATCCACCCAGCGACGAAAGCGCCCTTTTCGCCCATGAATTCCCGCGCATAGGAAACGAATGCGCCGGACGACGGACGGTACAGGATCAGCTCCCCCAGAGCCCGCACCACGAAGAAGGCGAACACACCACAGACGGCGTACGCGATGGCCAATGCAGGACCGGCCTGCGCCAGTCGCCCGCCCGCGCCAAGGAAAAGCCCGGTGCCGATCGCGCCCCCGATCGCGATCATGTTGATGTGCCTGGCTTTCAAGGACTTGCTGTATCCCATGTCGCCGACATCGACATGCTCTCGCAGCTCTGGTCGGCCTTCATCACGCACGGTTCGGTCAGTCACTCGATCCAACTCGTTTCCGGTGTCGTTTCGTCACACGCGAATATGACGCGCGGCCGATCCTCACGCTTGTTCCGCTCTTGGCGAATGAAGAGCAATGCTCGGCCCCTGGGTGGTTACCCGTCAAGAATTCGTTGCAAGGAAGGGACTTCCGGGCAACCCTGATGGGTGCGCGGAGGCACCGCGGACGAGCGATTCCCGCGAGCAACCTGGTACACCAACACGCAGCATCCTTGGTGCGCCGCGCGCCCACCAAAGCTTCCGGGCACGGAGACGACACGCAGAAGCCGCACGGGTGGAAGCGTCGAACTGTGAACTGGGTCAACTTATCCAGCCCGAAAGTGCACGTATGCCCTGAAGTATCGCGGAACGCGCGCTCGCTGCGTAGCTTCGAGGTCACGAGCCTTCAGGTGGAAGACATCGAGGTCTGACCTGAACACGGCGTGAGCCGGCAAAGGCCGCGTATCCGCACTCGACTCCCACATCGGTGGCTCGCACGTCACGTCCCAGACTGACGTTGGCAGAAGAGCAATGCCCAGTGGAGGCGATCAACGTGAGTGACGTTCGGTGGCTGCCAGTAAACGGCGCCAGACACGCCATGCGCAAGGAGCAACATCAGCGTGAACTCGGGACCGAGGTCGTAGCGCTCTGCGGCGAGGTGATCACGCTGATCCGGCCGAGTGAGACCGATTGGTTCTGGGACAGCTGCCCGGAATGCTGGTCCGCCGCCAAGATTATCAACAGCGCGCCGACTTTCGCGAGGACCCTGTACCGCCTGTGAAACGCCGCACGACGATGGCAGCCGGGATCGCTCAGCGCGGCGATTTCCCAAGGTCCCTCGACGTGGGTAACATCCCGTGTTACGAGGATCTGCCTACCTGTAGCCGATTGGGCAGCTGTGGCGGGACTCTCGTCAGAGTCTGCCTTGGGTTGAAACGGGGGCAGATCGGGTCGGGTAAAAGGTCAGTTCTCGTCGTGATGGTCGCTGTCGCTGCGAGTTTCAGGAGTGGCTGGTCGGCGGTGCTGAAACGATGTGTCCCACTCACCCAACGAACGCAAGTTTCCCCTGCGCCGGTCTGTTTCCCGGCGCTGCTTACCTCGGCTCCCCGCAGGCGTGCAGGCTGCCGCCCGTGCTGGGCAGGAGTGTCCCAAGCGGATACAGCCCCACGGCCTGCAGATCCAGCCCAGCCCGTTCGGCGACTGTCCGCGCCGTGGAAAGAATCCGGGACTCGGCCGGATCCTCCACGCATATCAGCAATCGCCCAGATCGTCCGTGCAGCTCTGGGCAACCGGCTCGCAGCACTTGCACCACATAGGCCAACCGGACCAGCTCGGAGTAACTGGTGACCTGCTCGGTCGGAGCGATGCGGCGCCAGACCGGATCGAGGTCGGCTAGAAACCGCAGTGCCTGTTGGGGCGTGGTTCCTGGCAACCGGCCGCGGGCAATGTTTGCGATATCGGCCAGCCCCTCGACGACGACAGCGTGCAGGCCCTCGGCGAGACAGCGCCGCACCACCAGTTCGTGAACCTGGGCGTTGCGCTGACGCACCAAATCCTGCCAGCAGTGCCACAATTCCGGTGCCAGCATCGGCGTACCCCGCTCGTCCAGCAAGGCGGCCAAGTAGTGCAGGTGGGGTATGTCCCAGTCCATTGTGGGAGGCACTCGTATCGCCGCCCACCGCGCCAACGCGCCCGCGAGTCCGGCCAGTGCCGCTGAGGTCGTGGTCTCATAGGCGGAGAGCTCCGCTTGGGCCCGCAGAGTGTGCAGAGTGCGTACCTCCTCGGGTGACGGCGCCCGCGTCAATTCCACCGCTCCCGCCTCTCCCACCGCACACAACGCTCCGGTCCCCCACAGGCACAGTCCCGAGGACAGCACCACCTCGTCGACCACGACCTGACGCGCACGCAAATGCGACAGCCCGGCCGCACGCACCCAGTGCCGGTCATCCTCCTCGCCAAGAGCCACGAACCAGCTGCCGCCCGCCGGTGACCGCTCCTCCACCGCTGCTTCGCCCAGCGCCACATCCTGCGCGCCAAGCAAGCTCAGCAGGTGCTCCAAGCCACGCCGCGCCCGCCTCAGCGACTTGGATTCCGGCGCCCTGGAATGCAAGGTGAACCGATCGGTCAATCGCACCTTCCCCACCGCGGTCTCGCACCACGGCACCGGAACACCCATCATCAGCGGAGAAGGATCGAATCGCAGCATGCGAACCTTTCTGACGAGAAGGACTCGGGGAGAACTGAAGGCGTCTGACACCGAGCCGGGATGCCTTCGCGTGTCGTCCCTGAAAGAACGTGCGCTACCAACACAGGTCTTACGAAACATGCTTGGCCCGCTTGAAAAAACTGGCACACGGCGAGGAAAAAAGGCAATTATATATGGATTTCAGTGAGGCTTTTTCATCCTGGTCGTTCCGAAGTCGCGGGTCGTAAAGGTGCACGTCGATGGGTGTCGCATGCGCCGCAGGTGCATAGCCCACCTATGGCACTTGCACCGCCGCGGGTTCTCAGAGGTTTCCTGGCGAGGACGGCCCCTCCGCCGCGTATTGGACATACCTCAGGAGGGGCACCCACAGTCCAGGGAGCCTCTGAGGTTCCGCTACCCGCACCGCTACGCAGAACGAGGTTGGAAAAACCTCAGTCAATCTGATACGACGCGCAGGGTGATTACTGGGACGTGGTAGATGCGGGTGCATAATCGGGACATCTTTATCACTTCTTCAGCAGTATCGCGTCGAGCACTATCCGCAAGGTCGCGGCCAGCCCGGGTAGGTCGGCTCCGCCGATGATGGTGAAGTGGTTGCCGGACACCTCGTGCACGCGCAACCGCGCCATCGGCACCGACGCCCAGCCGTTGCGGGGAGAGCCCACCGGCATCGCGGATCCGAACACTGGCGGAAAGGGTTCGACTGCGCGCAGCAACGTCATCGACAGATCAGAGGGCGGAGGCCGATAGGCGATATTGGCTTCCAGATTTGCCTGAAACACCGGCAATAGCCGATCGAGTAGTAGATCTGCCCCGACTGCGCCCATGATCCGCAGCTCCTCGCAGGCCAGCGCACGGCACTGGGCCAACGTCAGTGCGGGATCCACCTTCAGCGCATCCCCTTGGACTCCGGACGTCGCCCGGTGCAGGGCGACCAGCTCCTCCAGAGCGGAACGCTCATCCCAAACCGGTGCGGTCTGCCCCTCGTGCGGAAGGTAACTGTCGATCGCCACCACCTCGGCAACCTCTGCCCCGTCACGCCGCAACCGGCAGCCGATCTCATACGCGACCAGACCACCGAACGAATAGCCGCCCACAACGTAGGGCCCACGCGGCTGGACCGCATAGATGTCCTTGAGGTACCGGTCGGCGAGTTCCTCGACCTTGTCGAGAGCCGGCTCACCGCCGTCATACCCCGGGGCCTGAAGACCGTAGAACGGGTATCCAGGGCCCAGATCATCAGCGAGCGGCTGCAACTGATGCGCTGCTCCGACCGCGCCGCCGACGCAGAAGAAGGGCCGGGGCGGGTTCAGTGCAACGGCCAGCATCGGTTTCCGCTCCACCTCTCGCGCGTCGGCGTGCTGATCGTCCATCAATGTGACCAGTTGGCGCGCGACCGCTTCCAGTGTGGAGTGTTCGAGCAACAGCGTTGGCGAGACGCGGAAGCCCAGCCAGTCGGAAACCTCGGCATGCAGCCCGGTGCCCGTCAGCGAGTCGAGCCCATAGTCGTCCAGTGGGGCCTGCGGGTCAATCTCGGCCACGGGACAGCCGAGTTCGGCCGCGAGCGGCCGTGTCAGCCACTCCAGCAGCTCGGCTTCAGAGCACACCTGCGATCTCGGTGCATCGCGCCGGTTCTCCCTGCGGCTGCTGTCGGCAGCTGGAGCTGCGAAGTGGCTGCGCGCGAGTTGCCGGGCGTAGCCCACGTTGGTCTCGATCAACTCAAAACCCAGGAGACTCCCGACGTGATAGGTCCGTCTGTCTCCTTGCATGCGCTCAAGACGATCGAGAATTCCGTCCGCGAGATCTTCAGCGCCGAAGTGCGGCATGAATGGCCAGCGGCGGGTGATCAGCACTTCGGTGACTTGGCCGCCCATCGCGGCCACATCGTCACGTAGCTGCCGAACGATGTCTGCGGTCTCCAAGCCTTGCGCACCGTAGGAGTAGCAGGTGTAGACGTTAGTATCGGAATACCGGTTGTGGTAGGCGACGCAGTGGCCAGGTGGCGGTGCCTCGCCCTCGGAACGGACGAGATACATGCCGCCTCTGGGCAGTCCGGAGATCCGGCAAAGCACGGTGTAGTAGTCGATCGTGCGAATCCTCGCCGCGATGTCCCGTTCATCGGCAGTGGCGTCGAGCACGTCGACGACATCGTCGAGAGGAACGGACAGAACGAGCGAATCCGCCAGCACAGCACCGGAGTCAGTATGGACGACGACGCCGCTGGATGTCCGTTCGATCGATGTGATGTGCGTACCGGTGCGCACATCGGTGAGACTGCCGGCGACGCGCTGCCACAGCTGTCCGAAACCACCGGAGATCGTGAAGGTTCCGGCATGCCCGGTGGATCGCGGGCCGACGGACACCAGGCCGGTCATCTCGGCATGCTTGACGAAATACAGTGCGGGAACATCGTCGTGCGGATAGCCGTATCCCGAGGCGGTGTAGCCGGATCCGAGCGAATCCGTCATGGCCAGGAGATCGTTGCCGACCACCCATTTCGATATCGGTTGAGCCAACGACCCAGCAGAGTGCGCCAGCCCGGCGGCCCCGATGTCTGAAAAGGTCTGTTCTCGCAATCGCGAGTACCGCGAGAACTCCGATCTCCGGAAGAACGCCGCACTCGGAGAGCGACGAATCCACCGGTCGGCGTCGTACTCGTAGACCGCTGTGGTTTCCACGGTGTCGACACCGAACTCGGCCGCCAGTTCGGCCAACTCCTCGTAGCGCGGTGTGCAGACGTGGGCGCCCAGATCGTAGGCACGTCCGTCGACGTCGACCGAAACGGACTTGCCACCGACGACCGGCTCGCGTTCCAACACCACGACGGTGTGCCCGAGGTGTTCCAGCTCGTGCGCGACGGTCAGACCGCTCGGACCCGCACCAACGACGCAGACTGTCGAGGTCGGGCGCACCCCTGACGCAGATGCTTGATCACAGGTGCCCCTCAATTTCCGGAGCAATGCGGTGAAGTCGCCATCGACGTCGTGTAGTCGCGGATCATCCGGTCCGGTGGAGATCCGCAGCCCCGGAAACAGCGGATCACTGCTCATCGGGTTGCTCCCCTGCTCGCTGGAGGTGTTGCGCGCGGCACGCGGCGCGAAGCACCTTGCCGCTGGTCGTCTTGAGCACCAGTCCCGGAGCACCTACGACCACCTCGTCGCACGCGATCCCGTGGGAATCCCTGATCGTGCGGCGAACCACCCGGGTGACCTCCCGGGCAGTGTCGGCGGAAGGCTCACCATCCACCGTCTCGACGAAGACGATCAGCCGTTCGCTCTGGGCGGATCCCTGTGAGGGAACCGAGAATGCGGCGGTCCCGCCCGGGCGGATCAGAGGATGACACCGGCGAACGGATTCCTCGATGGCCTGCGGGTAGTAGTTGTCGCCCCGGATGGTGATCAGTTCCTTGAGCCGACCGGTGACGAACAATTCCCCGTTGTGCAGGAAACCGAGATCACCCGTCCGCAGATACTCGCGGGGGTCGCCGTCGGAAACGCGAGCGCGAAAAGTCTCACGGGTCTCGTCCGCCAAGCCCCAGTACCCGAGGGCTTTGGTGGGCGAGTCGACCCAGATCTCCCTCACCTGCCCTGGATCACATGGCTTGTGGGTGTCGGGATCGACGATGCGGACGCGGGCATCTTCCTTGGTGACCCAACCGCTGCCATAAAGACCGACCGCATCCCGCGCGGACCCGGCCTCCACCGGCCGCACGCGGCCCTTCTCCAGCTCCCGCTTGTCCACCCACATCGGTCCACCGCTGCCCACGCTCAGGCTCAATGTGTGCTCGGACATGCCGTAACCGGGGTGGAACACCGCGGGCTTCAGACCGCGCAGTATGAAGGCGTTCCAGAACCGCTCCATGGTCTGTGGCAGCACCATTTCCCCTGAGGAACCGAGAATTCGCACGGCGCTGAGGTCCCATTCGGCGCGCTGTTCCAAGGTCGTCTTGCGGACCATCAGGTCGTAGGCGAAGTTCGGCGCCGACGTGTGCGTGGCGCGTACCCGGGACATGACGTCGAACCACACCGAGGGCCGCTGCAGAAAGCTCAGGGGCGACATCACGTAGGTCCGCCCGGAGTTCCCCACGATGGTGTTCAGCAGGAAGCTGATCAATCCGAGGTCGTGGAAGTGCGGTACCCAGGTGACCGCGACCGTGTCGTCGCCGAGCCCCAGGTCCGCGGCCAGGAACAGCAACTCGTGGTAGATGTTGCGATGGCTGACGATCACGCCTTTCGGGAAGCCCGTCGAGCCGGACGTGTACTGCAGGAATGCCGGCTCATCGGGATCTGCGGGGGCGTACCAACGCCGCAGGTCGACCACGTCCACCTCACCACCGTCGCGTGGATCGGTGCTCAGCCAAGGAATCTCGGGGAGTTTGGGCGCCTCGGGCGGGAGCGGGCGCGCTCTTGACGCAGCATCGATCGCTCCCTGGTAGGCATCGTGGGTCAGCACCACACGCGCACCGGTGCTGACGGCAATGGCCGCCAAAGCCCCGGTGTCGTGCGCGAGCCTGACCGGATTCGGTGGGGCGACCGGCACCGGGATCACACCACGGGCAAGACATCCAAGGAACGCGCTGATGAAATCCAGGGAAGGCAGGTAGACCAGCAGGGCCCGGTCGCCACGCCGGACGTCCCGTTCTTCCAGCAGAGACATGACCCGGTGCGCGTCCTGGGCCAGACGATGCACTGTCATCGACTCGACATCGCGGCCGTCGTCGTCGACGAAGACGAAAAGCTCGCGGTGCATGTCGCGCTCATGAAGATCGGCGAACGCCGACAGAATCGTGCCTGCACCGGGGCTCGCGACCGGGCGCGGATCCGGCTCAACGTCCGATTGCACAGCGAGCCTCCCTGTCTGCGGTCGCGGCACGCGAACCACTTGATCTATGCAGCCAACAGCCCAGACAGCACCGCGCGGACGGCCTTGCGCCGGACCGGCCGAATCCGACCCGGACGCCGAAAACCTAGGAACCTCGGTGCGGTGGACGAAAGGGCGCCATCCTCGAAGTTGCCTGATCGACCCACGTTTCCTGCCCATCCATCCGCCCAACGGCGTGAGGCAAGATGTGCGCGAGCGAGTGCTACTTGTATTCGCCATAGCACACGGAGCCGGCAGCAACCAAGGTGCGCACGGACCGTGCAGCGCGCCCTCGAGAATGTCTGACGGCGGATTCGCAAGGGAATATGTTCATGCCTGCACGGGCAGATCTGTTCGCTGACGGCAGCGGCCACCGCCTGATCTTTGGTGTCCTCACAAACACCATGATCAGGCGGTGGCCGCACCCGTCCCCACACCACCCCGACCAGCAAAGATCTCAAAGTACTGTTGGAGCACTAAGAGCTTGTCTCATTTCGCGAGTTTCTTGAAGCAGGTGAGGGCGGCGGCGAGGGTGAGGAAGGCGCAGAAGTGGTTGGCATAGCGCTCGTAGCGG